>JBFIDI010000261.1:0-8028 GCA_041581405.1 Burkholderiaceae bacterium | reverse complement strand
GCGTGCGCGCAGCGATTGCGCCAGACGGTTGGGCCGGTAGCCCATCTCATTGGCAATCTCCCGAATCTGGGCGCGCTTTTCCAGGCTCAACCGGGCGTCCGGGTCATTGCGCAACACGCGCGAGACAAGCGAGAAATGCACGCCGGCACGTTCCGCGATCGTTCGCAAGGTGACGGACGAGGTTTTCGTGGTGGCGTGAGCAGCCATGGTTGTTTCGCCTGAATGTCGAAAGGGAAGCCATAGCGTAACCCGTATGGCCTGTTGCGCCGGGGCGATGGGCCTTGCGCGACAGTGTCGGATTGCGCGCGCCGTCGCGCCCGCTGGCGATGCATGCGGGCGGCGCAACATGCGTGCCCGGCCGCGCCCGCATGCGGCGCCGGGCATGGCCCGCGACGCACCACGGTAGCCCGCTTCAACCCGCGTTGCGATGCCGGCTTCAGCGACCGGCTGCCGTGTTCAGGGCGCCTGGCGGTCGGTGCGTTCGACCAGCATGCCGTAGTGTTCGGTGCGCCGGTGCAGCGCGAAGTTGAACGTGGTCTCGCGGTACGAGGCGCCCAGGTCGAGGTCGCAGCGCGCGACGATCACTTCGTCGCCGGTGCCGGCGCTGCGCGCGATGATCTCGCCGTTGGGCGCGATGATGCAGCTGCCGGCAATCATGTCGACGCCTTCCTCGACGCCGGCCTTGGCGATGCCCACGACCCAGGTGCTGTTCTGGTAGGCGCCCGACTGCATGCACAACTCGTTGTGGAACTGCCCGAGGCGGTCGTGGTCCGGCGCGGCCGGATGGTGCACGGGGGTGTTGTAGCCGCAGAAGATCATGTCGACCGCCTGCAGGCCCAGCACCCGGTAGGCCTCGGGCCAGCGCCGGTCGTTGCAGATCAGCATGCCGGCCACGCCGCCCCAGGCGCGCCAGGCCCCGAAGCCGAGGTCGCCGATGTCGAAGAAGCGTTTCTCCAGGTTCTGGAATGGTGTCTGCGGGCGATGGTCGGCGTGACCGGGCAGGTGGATCTTGCGGTACTTGCCGATGATGTTGCCGTCGCTGGCAACGAGGATGGAGCTGTTGAAGCGGCGCTTGCGGCCCCCGCTGGTGTCCAGTTCGCAATAACCCAGATGAAACCCGACGCCCAGGCGCCGCGCCTCGTCGAACAGTGGCTGGGTGGCCGGGCTGGGCATCTCGCGCTCGAACCAGCTGTCGACCTCGTCTTCGTCGTCGATCCACCAGTGCGGGAAAAACGCCGTCAGGCAGGCCTCGGGAAAGGCGACCACCTGTGCACCCATGGCCGCGGCCTGGCGCATCAGTTCGACCATGCGCCGCACGACGGCGGCGCGGGATTCCTGGCGGGAGACCGGGCCCATCTGGGCGGCGGCGAGGGTGATGAAACGGGTCATGGCGTGGCGTGGGTTATCCGGCTGGGGATGGAACGGGGCAGCACGCGCGCCGGCGGGAGGCGGCTCGCCCCGCACGAGTATGGCGTGCGTATTGCCGCCGGTCCATGGGAATTTCCCCCCTGCGGCGGCATGCCGTGGCGCCGGCCGGCGCGCCCGCGGGTGTCACATCCAGGACCAGATGGCGGTCAGCCAGCGGCGTGCCGGGCTGTTGCCCGGCAGGCGCAGGCGCCAGCGCAGGTCGAGGCTCTGGTGGATGGCGTAGCGGTATTTCATGATGCCAGGCTCCGCTTGTCTTGCGCCGGCATGCCCTGGCGCAACCAGTCGACGGCCGCGACCTCGGGTTCGCTGTTGTGCCAGCGTTGCTCCTGCCACAGGTCGATGGCCACCGCATCGCGTTGTTCGCGCGGCAGGCGCGGCCACTGTGCGTGCAGGCGGGCGGAAAAGCGGGCGATCCATTCGTGTTCATTCATTGGCGTACCTCGTTGGCGGTTGCAATAACTGTTGTTTTGTACAGTATATGCAAACGCGGGTCGAACGCAAGCGGCCGGGTGCGATTCCCGGCCGCGGATGGCGGGCCCGGCCTCAGGGCTCGCGTGCCAGGCGCTGCGCCAGGGCGTCGCCGACGAACTGCATGAAGGCGCGCACCCGCGCCGTGCGGCGCAGGTCGGGATGGGTCAGCATCCAGACCGGCTGCGCGAGTTCGGGGATCGGCTCGGAAACCGCCAGCAGTTCCGGGTGCTTGTGCTCCATGAAGGTCGGCAACACGCCCACGCCGATGCCGGTGTGCAGCATCGACGCCATCGCGTTGAAGATGTCGACCCGCACGCGCACGTTCGCGCGCGCGAGGTGCTCGCGCATCCAGTGGTCGTAGACCCGCGCCGAGGCGCCCCGCTCGAAGGCGACCCACGGCGCGTCACGGGTCAGCACGTCGAGGCGCGTCACCTGCTGCGGCAGCTCGGCTGCGCCGCGCAAGGCATAGATGCGGCATTGCGTCATGCCGAGCTCGCGTCCGACCAGGTAGTCGGCCACGTGGCGCGACAGGCGCAGCGCGACGTCCGCTTCCTGGCGCATGCCGTGTTGCTGCGGATTGGCCGAGCGGCTCGACAGGTCGGCCAGGAAGGCGTTTTCGATCACCTCGACCTCGATGCCGGGGTAGGCGCGGGCGAAGTCGGCCAGGGGTTGCGGCAGCAGGTGGTCCATCAGCACGAAGGCCGTCGTCACGCGCAGTGCGCCGGTCAGTTCCAGGTCGCGCCCGAGCACCTGGCGTTCCACCTCGTCGGCCCGTGTCGCCATGTGGCGCGCCTGCTCGAGCAGCGCCAGCCCCGCCTCGGTGGGTTGGTAACCACTTCGCTGGCGTTCGAACAACCGCGTCCCGAGTTGTTGCTCGAGTGCATCGAGCCGGCGCAACACCGTGGTGTGGTTGACGCCCAGTGCACGTGCCGCGCCGCCGATCGAACCGGCATTGCCGACGGCCAGGGCATGGCGCAGGGTTTCCCAGTCGAGTGTGGCCATAGGTAGTTTGCGAAATTGCAGACAACTAGTGCAAATTAACAAGTTGTGTGCGTTTTAATATCAAACTACAGTAGTCGTCATGCGTGAAAACCCTAGGTTTCTTGACGCATCACTTGTCTTCTGGAGTTGCCATGACCACCCTTACCGCCCCTAACAGCCTTGGATTCACACCCGCCCGCTCCGCACAGCGTCGGGCTTCGAACGCTTCGTCGCCCGTGGCGGCTGCGTCGTCCCGCGGCAGCTGGATCGAGCGCCTGGCCGACTGGGCCGACCGCCAGCCGGTGCATCGCCGCGTCGGCAGCTGGGTGTTGTACCGCTGACAGGTCCCCGGGCCCGCGCCCGGTTCAGCCGGCCGGCTGCGCCAGCAGCAGGCGCGCGGCCATCGTCTGCATGCGCTCGACGTATTGCCGGTGCGACCAGCCGCAGGTGATGGTCAGGTTTTCCCAGTTCGGCACCTGCAGCAGCATGCACAAGGCATCGGTGGCTGTCGCCGCTGACCATTCCGGCGCCAGCGTACCGTCCCGCTGCAGCGCCTCGACCACGGCGCGGCAGCCGTCGCGCATCGCATCCATCCGGTCCTTCCAGGCGGCAGCCGCCGCCTCGTCGCCATCCTGCGCCAGCATCAGCGCCTTGGCGACGCTGTAGACGTCGGGAAGGTATTCCCCCCAGAACGCCACGTACAGCGCCAGCCGCTCGGCGCCGGTGCGCGCCGCGCGCGATGGCGCCAGGCGTTCTTCCAGGTCCAGCCTGAGGTCGACATGCAGTGTCGTCGCCTCGAGCAGCTCGGTGCGCGAGGTGAAATGCAGATACAGCGCCTGGCGCGAGACGCCGGCCTGCCGGGCGATGTCGCCCATGCGCACACCCTGGCCCCCGTGTTGCTCGAGCATCTGCACCGTCGCGTCGAGGATGCGGGTCCGGGTTTCGACGGGTTCACTTGACATGGTGTCAATGCTGCACTAGAGTTGACACCGTGTCAATTGACACTGTGTAAAGCTCAAGCAGGAGGTCAGCGTGCAAACCCACGTCCACCATGATTCCATCGAAGCTCCCGTCCTCGTCCTGGGGTGGACGGGCAAGACCGGCCGCCGTGTCGCCGATCGCCTCGCGGCGCGTGGCCTGCCGGCCCGCATCGCGTTCCGCACCCAGCGCCAGGCCTTCGACTGGAGCGGCACCAGCGCCTGGCGTCGTGCAGCATGAACATGCTGGCCATGTTCATCGCCGCGTCGGCCCTGCTGGCCTGCGCGCTGGTTGCGGGCGTGTTCTTCGCGTTCTCGAGTTTCGTCATGCGGGCGCTGGCGCGGATTCCCGCCAGCCATGGCATCGGCGCGATGCAGTCGATCAACGTCGTCGTCATCAACCGCGGCTTCCTCGGCGTGTTCTTCGGCGGCGCGTTGTTGTCGTTGCTGGCCGCGGGGCTGGCCGTGCCGCAGTGGGGCAGTGCCGCTGCGACCTGCACCCTGGCCGGCGCCGCGCTGTACCTGGTCGGTACCTTCCTGGTGACGGTGCTCGGCAACGTTCCGCTGAACGACCAGCTGGCAGCCGTGCCCGCGACCGACACGCGCGCCGCCGCAGTCTGGGCCCGTTACCTGCGCCGCTGGACGATGTGGAACCATGTGCGCACCGTCTGTGCCTTGGCGGCGGCAGCGGCCTACCTGGCGGGCCTGTTGCTGGCCGGCGCCGGCTGAACGGTCGCGCGGCCATGCCGCCACGGCATGCGCGGTCCGGCCTCAGCGCCGCCCCGCCGCATCCCGCGCCGTCGGCGCCAGTTGCAGTCGGGCTTCGCGCAGGGCCACGAACAGGCCCGAGCCCAGGATCAGCACGATGCCGATGGCGGACCAGGCGCCCGGAACCTCGCCCCAGATCGCGAAACCCCAGAAGGCGGCGAGCAACAGGCCGCTGTATTCGAATGGCGCGACCAGGCCGGCCGCGCTGCTGCGGTAGGCCTGGGAGATCAGGTAGCCGCCGGCCGCCGAGCAGGCACCGGCGACGAACAGCAGTCCGAAGTGCGCCGCCGTCGGCCAGGACCAGGCACGAAACAGGAACTCCAGCGACGGATGGCCGCCGCCGGACCATTGCCCGCCGCCGAACACCAGGCCCATGGCCGAGCAGGCCACGATGAAGGTCAGCTGGATATAGACCGACATCGTCGCGGCCGACTCGGCCAGCCCCATGCTGCGTGTCATCGTGTGCAGGCTGGCGTAGGCCAGCGCCGACAGCGCCGGCAACAGCACCGCCCACTGGAAGGCCGCCGTGCCGGGCTTGACGATCAGCAACACTCCCAGCATGCCCACGCACAGGGCGCTCCAGCGTCGGATGCCGACCTGTTCCTTCAGCAGCCAGGCCGAGAACGCGGTGATCAGCAAGGGCGCGACGAAGAACACCGCCGAGGTCTCGGCCAGCGGCAGGCTCGCCAGCGCGGCGAAGAACGCCATGTTTGTGACCACCACGCACAGGCCGCGGAACACATGGGCCTTGCGCCGCCGCGTGCGGAACACCGCCAGCCGGTCGCCGCGGGGCGCGAGTAGCAGCACCGTCAGCACCAGGGCCACGGCGGCGCGCACCAGCACCACCTCGTGCAGCGGATAGGTCGCGCTGAACGACTTGATCGTGATGTCGTTGATCGAGAACGCCAGCGCCGCGCCGAGTGCACAGGCGATGCTCAGCCGGGAGCGATCCGGAACCGCGGCGGCGGACGGGGCGCTCACCGCGAGGGCCCGGCCGCGCGGGCGTTGCTCGGGGTCAGGAGGCCGAGTCGGTCACGGCGATGCATTCGAGTTCGAAGCGCAGCGCCGGCGACAGGCACCCGGTGATGGTGGTGCGGGCCGGGAACGGCGCCGAGAAATATTCGGTGTACAGCCGGTTGAACAGCGGCAGGTCCTCGGCGTCGCGCACGTAGTTGCGGGTCTGCACCACGTTGGCCAGGTCGGCGCCGGCCGACTGCAGCACCTTGCGCAGGTTCTCGACCGAGCGGCGGAACTCGCCCTCGAAGCTGTCGGAGACGATCTTGCCGGTGGCATCGACCGATGCCTGGCCGGAGACGAAGACCATGTTGCCGACCCGCACGGCCGGGCTGAAGGGCAGGTGCGAGACCGGGGTGTCGGCTTGGCGCGGATACGAGACGGAGGGATGCATGGGTCGCTGGCAATCAGGTTGGAGGTGGTGGAGGTTCGTCCGGCGGCGCGTGGTGCGCGCGGCGCTCAGACATCGGTGCCCAGGTGGGCGACGCAGTCGCCGCGTTCGACGCGGCCGAAGTGGCGCTGGCACACGACCATGCCGGCGCGCCGGAAATGGCAGGTGACGGGTTCGCGTCCGGGGTTGTCGATGAAGTGGATGCGACCGGCCGGATCACCGGCCTGGACCTCGGCGCCCAGGTCGACCAGCGGCTCGAGCAAGCCGGCCTCGTTGGCGTAGACATAGTGTTCGCGGCTGGAGACCTCGATCATGCGCATGTCGGTGCGGGGCTCGGGCGCCGGCGCATTGGCCAGCACGCCGGCAAAGGCCAGGAAGCGGCGCACGCCGCCCTCGAGCATGGCCAGGCTCGAACGGTTCACGTCGCCGCCGCCGCCGAACTCGCCACCGAGCGAGACCAGGCCGCGCCGCGCGGCGGCCGCGCCGGCCAGGCGGCCTTCGGGGTTGTAGGCCCACACCAGGCTCAGCGGCGCGCCGAAGGCTTGCAGCGCGGCCAGCGAGCGTGCGTCGAGCGCCGGGTCGCCGCTGTTGCGCATCGAGCAGAACGGCACGTATTTCAGCGACGAGCCGCCCGAATGCAGGTCGTGGTGGAAGTCGGCCATCGGATACAACACGCTGTCGATGTAGTGCGCGATGGCCCAGGTCGGCGTGCCTTGCGGGTCACCGGGAAAGGCCCGGTTCAGGTTGCCCTGGTCGATCGGCGAGACCCGCGTGCCGGCCATCGCCGCCGGCATGTTGGCCGCCGGCAGGATGATGATGCGCCCGCGCACGTGTTCGGGCTCGAGTTCGCGGATCAGCTTGGCCAGCGTGATCTGGCCCTCGTATTCGTCGCCGTGGTTGCCCGACATCAGGAACACGGTGGGGCCGTCGCCGTTGCGGATCACCGCGATCGGAATCGCCAGCGCGCCGTAGGCCGAACGCGTGACCGAATGCGGCAGGTAGAGCCAGTCGACCTGCTTGCCCTGGGCGTTGTAGTCGACGTTGGTGAAGATCAGGGATGGATCACTGGCCATGATGGGAACTCCGTGGGATGGGGCCGCGCGTGGTGCGCGGCGAAAGGTGCGGCCGGGTTCACGACGGGTACGGCGGCAGGGTTGCGGGCCGGGTGCGGCGTTTCACGTCCACCAGCGCCCGTCGAGCACCAGTCCGTGCGCCTTGAACGCGATGTTGCTCCGGATCACCTCGCCGACCACGTCGCGGTATTCGGTGGGCTGGTCCAGCACCTCGAAGATGCTGGCTTCGCCGAGGGCTCCCGGCTTGAGCGTGCCCAGTTCCGGGCGCCGGATCGCGCGTGCCGCATTCACCGTGGCGCTGGCCACGACCTCGGGCAGGCTCATGCCCAGCACGTGGAACTTGGCCAGCGTGTGCAGCAGGTCGAAGGCCGGACCGTCGATCGACAGGATGTGCACGTCGGACGAGATCACGTCCGGCTTGAAGCCGGCCTCGAGCATGGCGCGACTGGTCGCAAAGCCGCAGGAGCCGCCGCCGTGGCCGATGTCGAAGACCACGCCGCGTTCGCGTGCCGCCAGCACCTCGGGACGCACGCCGCCGCCGGGCATCGACGGCGCATTCGGAAACGGCCGGAAGCAGTGGGTCAGGATGTCGCCCTTGCGCAGCCGCGACATCACGTCCATGCGCGACGGTGGCGGGTGATCCAGGTGGGCCATCAGCGGCAGGCCGAGTTCCTCGGCCACTTCCAGCGCCATGTCCATCGGCGCAATGCCCGAGTTGCCACTGGCGCCGCGGCCGACCCGCACCTTGACGCCGACGATCAGATCCAGGTTCTCACGTGCCACGCGCAGGCACTGGCGCATGTCGAGCAGGCGCAGGTCCTCGCATTCGCCGACCATGACGGTGCCCGAGAACGCGAAGATGCCGGCGAACGACAGGTTGATCAGCGGCAGGATGCGCACCGGCATGGCCGGTTCGATCACGTGC
>JBFIDI010000260.1:0-8068 GCA_041581405.1 Burkholderiaceae bacterium | reverse complement strand
GCCGGCACCATGTCCGGCGGCGGCACGACGCGGATCGCGGCCGGCGCCGACCTGACGATTTCCGGCAACAGCCGCAAATACCTGGGCGAGCGCACGATCGACAACCAGGGCAGCCTGGTCGACGCCGCCACCGGCGACCGGGTCGAACTCGATGGTGCCGCGACGCTGCGCAACAGCGGCCTGTTCGAGATCCTGGGTGTCGCCAGCTGGGGCAACTACACCGGCGCGGTGGGTTCGCTGACGCTCGACAACAGCGGCACCGTACGCAAGCAGTCCGACGCCGGCCAGTTCGAGTTGCGCGGCACGGTGATGAACAACACCGGCCTGGTGGACATCGTCGCCGGCACGCTGGCGATCGCCGGCGCCGGCAGCAACAGCGGCACCAGCAGCGACAGCTTCGCGATCGCGGCCGGCGCCGAACTCGCCTTCCTGGCCGGCACCCAGACCTGGGTGGATGGTGCACGAGCCACGGGCGAAGGCATGGTCGCGCTGCGCAACCTCAGCGGTTCGACCGGCGGCACGCTGGCCGTGACCGGCACCACCGTGACGGTGCAGCGTATCCACCTGGGCACGCTGGGCACCTTGGCCGGCGACGGTGTGCTCGGCATCCTCGGCACCGGCAGCCTGTGGTCGGCGGGCACGATGTCCGGTGGCGGCACGACCCGCATCGCCGCCGGCGCCGACTTCACCGTGACCGGAACCCAGCGCAAGTACCTGGGTGCACGCACGATCGACAACCAGGGCCTGCTTGTGGAGGCATCCAGCGGCGACCGCGTCGAGTTCGACGGCGCCGCCACGCTGCTGAACGCCGGCGTCTTCGACATCCGCAGCAACGGCAGCTGGGGCACGTTCACCGGCATCGCAGGCACGCTGGCCTTCACGAACACCGGCACCCTGCGCAAGAGCCTGGGCCTGGGCGACTTCGCCTTCACCCAGACCACACTCACGAACACCGGCCTGGTCGAGGTGCTCGTCGGCCGGATCCTGGTCAACGGCGCCGCGTTGTAGCACCCCCCGGCGCGGCCAGGGCTCGTGAAGCGTGCGGGACGACGCGGGCGCGGCCCGGTGTATGTCCGGCAGAAGCGCCTGCCGGGTCTATTCCGACGACTGCTGCAGCGCCCACATCTGCGCGTACCTGCCACGCGCGGCCAGCAACTGCGGGTGGGCGCCGCGCTCGACGATGCGCCCGCCGTCCATGACCAGGATCTCGTGCGCATCGACGACGGTCGACAGGCGGTGCGCGATCACCAGCGTGGTCTTGCCGCGCGCGACGCTGCGCAGCTCGGCCTGGATCGCGCGTTCGTTGGCCGAGTCCAGCGCGCTGGTGGCCTCGTCGAAGATCAGGATCGGCGGGTTCTTCAGCAGCGTGCGGGCGATCGCCACGCGTTGTTTCTCGCCGCCCGAGAGCTTGAGCCCGCGTTCGCCCACCGTCGCTTCGTAACCGGCCGGCGTGCTGATGATGAAGTTGTGGATATGCGCCGCGCGCGCGGCCGCCTCGACCTGCTGCTGGCTGGCGCCCGGATTGCCGTAGGCGATGTTGTAGGCGATGGTGTCGTTGAACAGCACCGTGTCCTGCGGCACGATGCCGATCGCGCGGCGCACGCTGGCCTGCGTCACGGCGCGGATGTCCTGCCCGGCGATCGTGATGCGGCCCTGCTGCACGTCGTAGAAGCGGTACAGCAGCCGCGCCAGCGTCGACTTGCCGGCGCCCGAGGGCCCGACCACCGCCACCGTCTTGCCGGCGGGAATCTCGAAACTCACGTCGCTCAGGATGGTGCGCCGGGCCGCGGCGTCCCCCACCTTGCCGCTGTCATACGCGAACGACACATGCTCGAAACACACGGCGGGCGGCCCGTCGGTGCGCAGTGGCTGCGCATCCGGCGGATCGGCGATCTCGCGCTCCTGCTCCATCAGCCGGAACATCTTGTCCAGGTCGGTCAGGCTCTGCTTGATCTCGCGGTACAAGGTGCCCAGGAAACCGAGCGGGATGTAGAGCTGGATCATGAAGGCATTGACCATGACCAGGTCGCCCAGCGTCATGCGCCCGTCGACCACGCCTTGCGTGGCGCGGTACAACATCGCCACCAGCGAGGCCGCGATGATCAGCTGCTGGCCGGTGTTGAGCAGGCTCAGCGTGCTCTGGCTCTTGATCGCCGCCTTGCGGTAGCGCTCCAGGCTTTCGTCGTAGCGCCGGGCCTCGAACTCCTCGTTGTTGAAGTACTTGACCGTCTCGTAGTTCAGCAGCGAGTCGACGGCCCGGGTGTGCGCCGACGAATCGAGTTCGTTCATCTGGCGCCGGAACTGCGTGCGCCACTGCGTGACCGTGACCGTGAACACGATGTACACGACCAGCGCGATGATGGTGATCCAGGCGAACCAGATGTCGAACTTCACCGCCAGCAGCGTCAGCACCAGCGTGACCTCGATCAGCGTCGGGCCGATGCTGTAGAGCGAATACGAGATCAGCGAATGCACGCCGCGGGTTCCGCGCTCGATGTCGCGCGTCATGCCGCCGGTCTGCCGGTCGAGGTGGAAACGCAGGCTCAGCGCGTGCAGGTGGCGGAACACCTGCAGCGAGATCGAACGCGCCGCGCCTTCGGTGGCCTTGGCGAACACCAGTTCGCGCAGTTCGGTGAACAGCGTCGTCGACAGGCGCAGCAGGCCGTAGCCGAACAGCAGCGCGACCGGCACCACCAGCACCGCCTGCAGCACCTCGTTGCCGCCGGCCTGCGCCAGGTTGCGCCCGCCGTTCGGGCTCAGGCCGTCGACCAGTTCCTTGAGCAGCAGCGGCACGCCGACATTGGCCATCTTGGCGCCGACCATGAAGGCCAGCGCGATGACGACGCGCCACTTGTATTGCCACAGGTAGGGCAGCAGCCGCGCCAGTGTCGACCAGTCCGAGCGCCGGGGCGCGCCGGGTTCGTCGGATGTGATGGGGGGGCTGAGAACGGCGGCGCGGCGCATGAGAGACAATCCGTGACTTCAATTGTTTGGCGGGCCCGGCCTGCGGCGGCGCTGCAACCGCCCCATGCCCCCGACCCGCCCTGATCAGGAACCGATTGTGACCAACTCCGGCCAAGCCAGTACGACCAAGGTCATGTTGCCCACCGACAAGGAGCTCGTGCTCAAGGTCATCCCGATGCCAGCCGACAGCAATGCCAACGGCGACATCTTCGGCGGCTGGGTCATGGCCCAGGTCGACTTGGCCGGCTCGGTGATTCCCGCCCGTCATGCGCAAGGGCGCATGGCCACGGTGGCGGTGAACGAGTTCGTGTTCAAGCAGCCGGTGCGGGTCGGCGACATCCTGTCGTTCTACGCTTCGCTGACGCGCATCGGGCGCACCTCGGTCACGGTGCAGGTCGAGGTCTACGCGGAGCAGTTCCGCACCCAGGGCACGTACGTCAAGGTGACCGAGGCCTCGTTGACCTACGTGGCCATCGACGACCACGGGCGGCCGCGGCCGATTCCCAAGCCCTGACGGGCGTTCCGGCGGCGCTAGAACCGCCCGTGCCGCCCGTCGCCTGCCGCGAACCGGGCAGCGCCCTCGAGCGCGTCGCCCAGGCAGGCCTTGCCGCGCTCCCATTCCTGGTGCAGCGCCTGGCGCAGCGGCAGATCCCACTGCGCGTGGGCGCTGGCGCGGTCGGCCCGCATCGTGGCCTGCGGGAACGCGGCCAGCTGGCGCGCCAGTTCCAGTGCCGCCTCCAGCGCATGGCCGGTCGGCACGACCCGGTTGCACAAGCCCATGCGCAGGGCTTCGTCGGCCTCGACCTTGCGCCCGGTCAGGATCAGGTCCATCGCATGGCCCATGCCGATCAGCCGCGGCAGCCGCACGGTGCCGCCGTCGATCAGCGGCACGCCGAAGCGGCGGCAATAGACGCCGAAGTACGCATCCTGCTCCATCACCCGCAGGTCGCACCACAAGGCCAGTTCCATGCCGCCGGCGACCGCCGCGCCGCTGACGGCGGCGATGACCGGCTTGGACAACATCAGCCGTGACGGCCCCATCGGTCCCTGCACGGCCTGGCCGTCATCCGGATCGAAGTCGAACTGCGCGGCCAGGGCCTGCGCGGCATCCGGCGCCCGGGCTCGCGCGCCGGCCAGAAGATCCCAGCCGGCACAGAAGTGCCCATGGTCGCCATGAAACACCGCGACCCGTGCCTCGGGATCGGCGTCGAAGTCCAGGAAGGCCTGGTACAGCGCGCGGGCCGTCGGCGCGTCGACGGCGTTGCGCACCTGCGGCCGGCGCAGGCGCACGACGGTGATGGCATCGGTTCGGGAGCTGTGCACGGCGTCGTCCATGCGGGTCATTAGACCGACCCGGGTATACCCGGCCTATCGGGGAGAACCCTCACGGCGAAGCAAACCAAAGCCGCTATAAATGGCTCTCGCCACATACGAACAAGACGAGGGGACTGCGTGTTACTTCTGCAACTGGTGATCAGTGGCGTCGCCCAGGGATGCATCTACGGCCTGATCGCCCTGGGTTTCGTGCTTATCTACAAGGGCACGGAAACCGTCAGCTTCGCCCAGGGCGACCTGATGATGCTGGGCGCCTTCGGCGGCCTGGCCTGCATGACCTTGCTCGAGTTTCCGTTCTGGTTGTCGGTGTTGTGTGCGATCGCCGGCATGGGCTTGTTCGGCTTCCTGATCGAGCGGGTCGTGATCCGGCCCATCCTGGGGCAGCCGGCGTTCTCCATCGTGATGCTGACCATCGGCATCGGCTACGTGGCCCGCGGCCTGATCACGATGATCCCGGTCATCGGCACCGAGACCCACGTGCTGCCGGTTCCCTACAAGGACCAGATCTGGCGCCTGGGCACGCTGGTGATCAACATCGAGCAGATGGTGGTGATCGCGGCCACCGCCGTGTTGTGCGCGCTGCTGTTCGCGTTGTTCAAGTACAGCAAGGTGGGCATCGCGATGCAGGCCTCGTCGCAGAACCAGCTCGCCGCCTACTACATGGGCATCCCGGTCAAGCGCATCAACGGCCTGGTCTGGGGCCTGGCCGCCGGCGTGGCGGCGATCGCCGGCCTGCTGCTGGCGCCGATCACCTTCGTGCATGCCAACATGGGCTTCATCGGCCTGAAGGCGTTTCCGGCCGCCGTGGTCGGCGGTTTCGGCAGCCTGCCGGGCGCCATCGTCGGCGGGCTGGTGATCGGCATCGTCGAGTCGCTGGCGGGTTTTTATGCGCCGGCCGGCGTCAAGGACGTCGCACCGTATGTCGTCGTGCTGATCATGCTGATGGTCAAGCCGAACGGCCTGTTCGGCGAAAAACTGCGGAAGAAAGTCTGATGCGTTTCATCTTCAAGACCGACTATGCGCAGGACATCCGGCTGGCCAAGCACGGCGGCCACCGGTTCTGGTACAGCGCCATGCTGCTGGCCCTGCTGGCCGCGCCCTGGCTGATCGACGAATACTGGCTGGCCCAGCTGACCTTCATCCTGATCTACGCCATCGCCGGCCTGGGCCTGATGCTGCTGGCCGGGTTCACCGGCCAGTTCTCGATCGGCCACGCCGCCTTCCTGGGCGTGGGCGCCTATACCCAGGCGGTGTTCACCACCATGGGCGTGCCGTTCCCGTTTGCGCTGGCGCTGGCCGCGGGCATCGCGGCCTCGGTCGGCGTCGTCGTGGCGTTGCCGGCACTGCGGCTCAAGGGCATCTACCTGGGCATCGCGACGATGGCGTTCGGCTTCATCGTCGAGGAGGTGTTCGCGCGCTGGGAGTCGGTCACGCACGGCAACTCGGGCATGAGCGTCAAGTCGCCGGAAATGTTCGGCTGGCAGCTGGGCTCGAGCACCGAGTTCTACCTGTTGTGCCTGGTGATCACGGTCGCGGCCACGCTGGGCATTTTGAACCTGCTGCGCTCGTCGACCGGCCGCGCGTTCGTCGCGATCCGCGACTCCGAGATCTCGGCGCAGAGCATGGGCATCAACCTGGCGCGCTACAAGACCCTGTCGTTCGCGATCTCGGCGGCGCTGGCCGGCGTGGCCGGCGCCTTGTATGCGCACAAGCTGCGTTTCATCTCGCCCGAGCAGTTCAACATCCTGCAGTCGATCGACCTGCTGCTGATGGTCGTGATCGGCGGCCTGGGCTCGGTGCACGGGGCCTTCCTGGGGGCGATCTTCCTGATCTCGATGCCGCAGATCATCGCGCAGAGCAAGGACCACCTGCCCGCCTTCATCGGCCAGGCGCCCGGCCTGCAGGGCCTGGTCTATGGCCTGGTGCTGATCGCCTTCGTGCTGTTCGAGCCCATGGGCATCTACGGGCGCTGGCTCAAGATCCGCACCTACCTGCAGACCTTCCCGTTCTACCGCAAGGGCATGTTCAAGCGGCAGAAATCCTTCCAGAAGTCGGACCGCCTGCGATGAAAGACGCCCCCCGTCTGTACGGTCTCGCTGCGCGTAGACCGTCCGAACCCCCCACTGGGGGGCGCCCCCGACGGCCTGGCAAAGCCAGTTCCGTGGGGGCCTGGACTGGCCTGCTGCCCGGCCGCTTCGGAGCGGCCGTGCGCGGCGGCTCCTTGAACTTTCATGCCTCCTGGGTGGCGCACGGCGCCATGGAAAACTGAGATGACCGAGCCGCTACTTTCCGCCAAGAACCTGACCGTGCGTTTCGGCGGCGTGCTGGCCGTGGACAAGGTCAGCTTCGACGTCCAGGCCGGCGAGATCTTCACGCTGATCGGGCCCAACGGTGCCGGCAAGACGACGGTGTTCAACCTGATCAGCCGCATCTACACCCCCACCGAAGGCGAGATCCTGTACCAGGGCGAGAGCCTGATCCAGCATCCGCCGCACGACATCGCGGCACTGGGCATTGCGCGCACGTTCCAGAACATCGAGTTGTTCGAACACGCCTCGGTGCTGCACAACCTGCTGATCGGCGGCCATACCCATCGCCAGACCGGTTTCTGGAGCGAGCTGTTCTTCACGAAGAAGACCCTGCAGGCCGAGATCGTGGCGCGCGAGAAGGCCGAACGCGTGATCGACTTCCTCGACCTGCAGCACCACCGCGACGCCATGGTCGCCGGCCTGCCGTACGGCGTGCGCAAGGTGGTCGAACTCGGACGCGCCTTGTGCACCGAGCCGAAGCTGCTGCTGCTCGACGAGCCGTCGTCGGGCCTGAACGTCGAGGAAACCGACGACATGGCATTCTGGATCTCCGACATCAAGAACGAGCTGGGCATCACGGTGCTGATGGTCGAACATGACATGTCGCTGGTATCCAAGGTCTCCGACCGCGTCGTCGCGATGAACCAGGGCGCCGTGCTGGCCACCGGCACGCCGCGCGAGGTGCAGAACGACCCCGGCGTCATCGAAGCCTACCTCGGCTCCATCGACGACGTGTCGTCGCTCAGGAGGAAGCCATGAGCCGCCGGATCGCTCCCACCGCGACTGGTCTCGCAGCACGCAGAGGTGCCCCATGAGCACGACGCCGGTCCCAGTGAGCGACCAGCCGGTGCTCAAGCTGTCGAACGTCGAGAGCGCGTACGGGCCGATCCGCGCCATCCGCGGCGTCAGCCTGCAGGTGCGGCGTGGCGAGATCGGCACCGTGCTGGGCTCCAACGGCGCCGGCAAGACGACGATTCTCAAGACCATCTCGGGCATCATCGACCCACGCAAGGGTTCGATCGAGTTCAAGGGCGAGGACATCACGGCCAAGGACCCGGCCTACATCGTGCAGCAAGGCCTGTCGCACGTGCCCGAGGGCCGCGAGGTGTTCCCGCTGCTGAGCGTGCGCGACAACCTGCTGATGGGCGCCTACACGCGCAGCGACGCCGACGGCGTGGCGCGCGACATGGAATCCGTCTACACCTATTTCCCCATCCTCAAGGAGCGCGCCGGCCAGGACGCCGGCCTGCTCTCGGGCGGCCAGCAGCAGATGTTGTCGATCTCGCGTGCGCTGATGGCCAGCCCGGACCTGATGCTGCTCGACGAACCCAGCCTGGGCCTCTCGCCCAAGCTGACCAAGGAGATCTTCGAGATCGTCGTGCGCATCAACCGCGAACGCGGCACCACCATCGTGCTGGTGGAGCAGAACGCCAACATGGCGCTCAACGCCTCGGACTACG
>JBFIDI010000259.1:0-8156 GCA_041581405.1 Burkholderiaceae bacterium | reverse complement strand
TGGAATACATCTGCGTGGCCAAGGTCGGCGGCGACACGCCGGTGGGCAAGGGCATCTACACCCACTTCCTGGAAGCCACCGGCGGCGTGCGCGCCGACCTGACGGTGTTGCGCCTGGGGCAGGACCACTACCGCGTCGTCGATGGTGCCGATGCCGGCCACCGCGACCTGACCTGGATCCGCCGCATGGCACAGGACCGGGGTGCCAACGTCGAGGTCACCGACACCACGACGCAATACGGCTGCCTGGGCGTGTGGGGGCCCAATGCCCGCACGACGATCCAGAAGATCGCCGACGAGCCCGAGGCCTGGACGAACGAGAACTTCCCGTTCGCGGCGCTGCGCAACCTGACGATCCAGGGTGTGCCGGTGCTGGCCTTCCGCATCTCGTATGTCGGCGAGCAAGGCTGGGAGCTGCACTTCAAGTACGAGGACGGCCTGGCGCTGTGGGATGCGCTGCACGGCCTGGGCGTGACCCCGGTGGGCGTGGAAACCTACGCCAACAGCCGGCGCATGGAAAAGAGCCTGCGCCTGCAGAACGCCGACCTGCTGACCGAATACAACTTGTTCGAATGCGACCTGGCAAGGCCCAAGGTGAAGGCGGCCGAGTTCCACGGCAAGGCGGCGCACATGAAGTTCCGCGAGCGCGAACACCAGCCGGCGACGCTGTGCACGCTGGTCATGACCAGCAACATCGACAGCGCCGGCGTGGCACGTTACCCGCTGGGCAACCTGCCGGTCATGGATCCCGCAATCGGTGCCACGCTGATCGACTCGTTGGGCCGGCGCTCGTACACCACCAGCATCGCGTTCGGGCCATCGATTGGCAAGAACATCGCGCTGGCCTACCTGCCGCACGACTATTGCCAGGTGGGGCGCGAGTTGCAGATCCAGTACTTTGCGGATGTGTATCCGGTGAGGGTGGAGGCGGTGGGGTATCGGCCGATGTATGACACGGAGAATGTCAAGCCGAAGTCGTGACGACGGCAGCCTTTCCACTGGTGCCCGCGCATGCTTCAAAACCTGCCAGAATTGCGCAATGCGTCCCTCACAGGCACTCGCGTCGAAGCGCGACCACGTTCTGGCCCTCGCGGCAGCGCAGGGAGCGCGCGGCGTGCGCGTCTTCGGTTCGGTCGCAAAGGGCCTGGATGACGAAGGTAGCGACCTGGACCTGCTGGTGGACCTTCCGCGCGGAACATCGCTGCTGCGTATAGTCGGTTTGCAACTTGATATCGAAGACGCTCTTGGTGTGAAGGTCGATCTTTGCACCGAAGCAGCCCTTCATCCGGACCTCAAGGACCGGATATTGGCCGAGGCACGGTCCTTATGAATGATCGCGACAGCTTGTTCTTGCGACATGTCTTGAGCGCCATCGATGAGATCTCGAGCTTCACGGCGGAGGGTCAGCAAGCGTTCATGGCGGACCGCAAGACCCAAAGCGCAGTGATACGTCAGCTCGAAATCATCGGCGAAGCGGTCAAGAATCTCAGTGCGGATCTGATCGCTGCCGAAACCGCGGTTCCCTGGCGGCAGATTGCGGGAACGCGCGATCGACTTATCCATGCATATTTCAGCGTCGATCTCGATTCCGTTTGGTCCATGGTCGAGCAAGACTTGCCGACGCTGCGAGCTCAGGTCAGGCAGATCGTCGACAGGTTGACTTGACTGACAGTCACTTGATCCGTCCTGCAAGCCGGTCAAGCCACTCCGTGATCGATTGAATCGCCACAGGGTTACGTCAAGCGCGGCGTGCGCGCGAGCTGACGGCGTTGGTTCTCCACAGCTCGCATAGGGGCGAGCAGGGCTGGGAGCTGCACTTCAAGTACGAAGACGGCCTGGCGCTGTGGGACGCGCTGCACGGCCTGGGCGTGACCCCGGTGGGCGTGGAAACCTACGCCAACAGCCGGCGCATGGAAAAAAGCCTGCGCCTGCAGAACGCCGACCTGCTGACCGAATACAAGCTGTTCGAATGCGATCTGGCAAGGCCCAAGGACAAGGCCGCCGACTTTCACGGCAAGGCGGCGCACGTGAAGTTCCGCGAGCGCGAACACCAGCCGGCGACGTTGTGCACGTTGGTCATGACGGACAACATCGACAGTGCGGGTGTCGCGCGTTATCCGGTCGGAATTTGCCCGGTGATGGACCCGGCGACCGGCGCCACGCTGGTGGACGAACTGGGGCGGCGCTCGTATACCAGCAGCATCGCGTTCGGGCCGAGCATCGGCAAGAACATCGCGCTGGCGTATTTGCCGCATGACTATTGCCAGGTGGGGCGCGAGTTGCAGATTCAGGATTTTGCAGATGTCTATCCGGCGAGGGTCGAGGCGGTGGGGTATCGGCCGTTGTATGACACGGAGAGTGTCAAGCCGAAGTCGTGACCGATGGCGACCATCCCGCTGTGCCTGGCAATCGGCTTCAAGGCGCGCCACGCCCCGGCCCGCAACACCGCTCGTATTCAACCGCAGGATCCGGGCCTGTCATCAGCTCCCGACAAGCGCCGGCCGCCAGCCGGCCGGTTTTGCCCAACAACCCTTTGGTATTTCGCAGGTGGGCGAACAAAGCCGTGATCTGCCTGTCAAATGTGAAGATGGTTTGACCCATGCTTCATGACCCAAGAAGACGCGACCATGGCTCCGTCCATGAGCAGAGAACGACATGTCCTGGCTCCAAAGTTCGACGGCCTGGCGCTGCCCACGAACATCCTGCGCCATGCCGCATGACCGGTTGCGCACGTGGACCTCACACGCCGGGGACCATCGACGTGCTTGGCAGCCGGCCGTCAGCGCGCGTCACCTCGGAATGATCAGCACCTGCCCCGCATAGATCAGATCGGGATTGCCGGCCAGAAACGCGTTCTCGCGCTGGATGTCGGTCCAGCGATTGCCGTTGCGGTAGAAATACGCGGCAATGGATGACAGGGAATCGGCGGACTGCACCGTGTAGATGCCACGCGCACCCGTGAGACGCGCGACCTCGTTTTGCGCCGCCTCGAAAGCGGCGCGCATCCGGTCCAGTTCCGCCTTCCTGACTTCGTCGGTGGCGGCCAGGTTCGAGTGTTCCTTGAGCAGTTGTTGGTACGACTGGTTCAGGTCGGCGGCACGCGAACGGGCTTCGGCAAGTGTTTGCCGGGTCGAATCCAGCGTGCTCGACAGACTGGCGCCAGCGGAGGCTGCCGCCTTTGCCTGGTCCTGGGCACTCGCAAGCTTTTGCGCGATGGATGTTTTTTCAGCGTCGAGTGCCTGCAGTTGCTGCTGCGCATCGGTCAGGGCTTGCTGCGTTTTCTGGAGTTCGGCCTGTCTCGCCAGGTCCGCCGTTTCAAGCCGGGCATGTTGATCCTGCAACTGCGCGAATGCCGTTTTCTGCTTGGCGACTGCGGCCTGGGCTTCGGCCAGCGCCTGCCGGGCCGCAGACAGTTCACGTGTCAGCCTCTCGCCAGCGGCGGTGGCGGACGTGGCCAGGTCTCGAGCCTCCACCAGTTGCTGGCTGGTCGCCTGTTTTTCAGCGGTCACGGTCTGCAGGCTCTTCTGAGTCTCCTGCTGGCGTTGTTGCAAGGTCGTCAGTTCCCGCTGTCTCGACAGGTCGGTGGCTTGGAGTTGTGCATGTTTCTCTTGCAGCTGCGCGAGCGCCGTCTTCTGCCGGGCGACGTTGGCCTGGGCTTCGCCCAGGGCCTGCTTGGCGGAAGCCAGTTCGCCTGTGAGTCTCTTGCCGGCGGCGGCAGCGGACGTGGCCTGCTCCTGGGCCGCATGCAGCTTCTGGTTGATCGCCGCTGTTTCGGCGTTCAGGGTCTGCAGACGCTTTTGCGTGTCCTGCTGCAACTGCTCGAATGCGACGTCGCGCTCCGATGCGAGCGCGCGCGCCTCGGCAAGCGTCTTCTTCGTCGAATCGAGTTCGCTTGAAAGCGCATCCCGCGCATCGGCGATCAGCTTGGATTGCTCAAGGGCTCGTGACAACTCTTGCGACAACGCGTCTTTTTCCGCTTCGAGCGCCTGATAACGCTGCAGCGCTTCGGCTGCGGATGTCGTGAGTCGCTGCACCTCGCTGGCCTGTTCGTCACGGCTGGCTTGCAGCGCCTGGATTTCGGCGTCCAGCGCGGTGATCCGTTCGCGCCGGGACTGCGACTCGGTCTTCAGGCCGTCCCGTTCGGTTTCCAGTATGCGCTGGGCATCGCGTTGTTGCGCCAGCTCGGCTTTCAAGCCCGAATGGGCGTACCAGAGCGAGCCTGCCGCTATTGCCAGCACCACGACGAGGACCGAGAGAATCGAGGTCGAGCCGGATTTGGTTTCCGAGGCGGATGTGGTTTCCATATGCAATCCTGTTCCCGTGAGGTTCCGCGACAAGAGCGGCAGCCGTAGCCCACGTTATCGCCGGCCGTCGACCGTGCTCGGGCGGGCCCACCCGACAGGTGCGGCTTGCCGTGGGCAACTGCCGTTCAATCGCACCATGATAGGGTTCGACAGCATGGCGTCAATCGCGCATCGGCCAGCCGACGTCCGCGATGATCGCCGCAGTATGCCGGCCGCCCCTGTGCGACCGGTGTGATGTGCAGGCGCGGATCGCGCTACTTCTCGGGGATCAGGCCACGCGGACTGAAGCGCAACACCAGCAACAAGGCCAGCCCCACCACCGGCAGGCGCATCTGCACCGCCGAGTCGATCAGATGCGCCTTCAACGGGCCATCGGCCAGCGGGGTGGTCAGCAGCTGCACCAGCGCCGGCCCGACACTCTCGGCCATGCCCCATACCAGCATGATGATCAGTGCGCCGAGCACCGAACCCCAGTTGTTGCCCGAGCCGCCGAGGATGACCATGGCCCAGATCAGGAAGGTGTAGCGCAGCGGATCGGCGTAGCTGGTCGGTGCCAGCAATCCGTGCAGCGTCACGTACAGCGCACCGGCGATGCCGATCACCGCCGAGCCGAGCACGAAGACCTGCAGATGGCGGCGCTTGACGTCCTTGCCCATGGCTTCGGCCGCAACCTCGTTGTCGCGGATGGCGCGCATCATGCGGCCCCACGGTGACTTCAACGCATATTGGGCCAGGGCCAGCAGGATCAGCAGCACCGTGGTGAACAGCAGCGCAAAACAGATCCCGACGAAGACCGTCGAGCCCGTGCGCGGGTCGAACCCCAGGGACTGCGCGGCCGCGACGAACCCGGGTTGCTGCTGCAGCACGACTTCGTCCGGCACCGGCCAGCGGCCGATGTTGATGACGTTCTTGACTCCCCGGTCGAGCCAGTCTTCGTTCTTCATCATCGCGATGATGATTTCGCTGATGCCCAGCGTGGCAATGGCGAGATAGTCGGAGCGCAGGCCCAGCGCCGTCTTGGCCACGACCCAGGCGGCACCCGCGGCCAACACGCCGCCGACGATCCAGGACAGCAGCACCGGCAGGCCGAGACCACCGATGTTGCCGGTCGACGCCGGGGTGATCGCCTCGACCGCGCTCACGGCCGGGTCGAAGACGAAGCGAAACAGGAACAGGCCCGCGACCAGCAGGACCGTCAACCCGAGCCCGCGCATGCGCCCGGGCTTCATGGCCTTCCATAGCCGTGCTGCGACGGCGATCACACCCACCCCAAGCAGCAGCGCGAACAGGATGCGCGGCGTGCCGGCCGCCCAGGCGGCCGCGTCGAGCGGCTTGGAGACCAGCACGACCGCCAGCCCGCCCAGCGCAAAGAAGCCCGACACGCCGACGTTGAACAGGCCGGCATAACCCCATTGCATGTTCACGCCCAGCGCCACGATGGCCACGATGAGGCCGTCGTTGAGCACGGCGAGGGCCAGCGTCCAGCTCTGCAGCATGCCGACCAGCAGGTACAACACGCCGACGGCGCCGAAGAGAACTGCGGGGTGAAGTTTCGATTTCATACCGACTTCCCCTTGAAAAGCCCGGTCGGCTTGAACAGCAGCACGATCACCAGGATTGCGAACGAGACGGCAAACTTGTAGTCGGTCGACAGCAACTGCATCAGGCCCTCGGGCGCGAGGCTCTCGGGCAGCAGATAACCCAGCACCTTCTTCCAGGCGTAAGTGAAGGTCATTTCAGAGAAGGCGACGATGAACCCGCCCGCGATCGCGCCCAGCGGATTGCCCAGGCCGCCGACCACCGCGGCCGCGAACATCGGCAGCAACAGCTGGAAATAGGTGAAGGGCTTGAACGACTTGTCCAGGCCGTAGAGTACGCCGGCGACCGTGGCCAGGGCCGCGACGATGATCCAGGTGACCGTCACCACCTTCTCGGGGCTGATGCCCGAGAGCAGTGCGAGGTCCTCGTTGTCGGAAAACGCGCGCATCGACTTGCCGGTCCGGGTGCGGTTCAGGAACCAGAACAGCGCGGCCACCACGATGACCGCGGTGACCACCGTGATGGCCGTGGTGCTGCGAATCCCCAAGCCCTCGTCGAGGCCGGTCATCCGCCTGAAGTCCAGCGCGCCGATGATGAAACGCTGCCCGTCATCGAAGTTCTGTTCCTGCACGCCGATGATGAACCGGGTCAGGCCGTTCATGACGAACATCACCCCCATCGAGACGATCACCAGGATGACCGGTGCGGCCTTCTTGACGCGGTGGAACCGGTAGACGGCGCGGTCGATGAAGAGCAGCAGTGCGGCGGTGACGATGATGCCGAAAGGCAGCGCGAGCAAGGCCGTGGGCAGCGGAGACAGGCTGACCCCCCAGTGCTGCAGCAGCCAGGTCAGCAGGATCGTGATCGCGGTGCCGAAGGCCATCGTGTCACCGTGCGCGAAATTGGAGAAACGCAGGATGCCGTAGACCATCGTGATCCCGAGCGCGCCGAGCGCGAGTTGCGCGCCGTAGGAGGTCGCCGGAACAACGACGTAATTGAGCAGGGCAACGAGGGCGTTGAGATAGTCCATGTCTCAGCCGCCCAGGAAAGACTTGCGCACCTCGGCATTGGCCAGCAGCGCCTCGCCGGTATCGGTGAAGCGATTGGCGCCCTGCACCAGCACGTAGCCCTTGTCGGCGATGTTCAGCGCCTGGCGTGCGTTCTGCTCCACCATCAGGATGGAGATGCCGGTACGCGCCACCTCGATGATCCGGTCGAACAGTTCGTCCATCACGATCGGGCTCACGCCTGCCGTCGGTTCGTCCAGCATCAGCACCTTGGGCTCGGTCATCAGCGCGCGACCGACGGCGACCTGCTGGCGCTGGCCGCCCGACAACTCCCCCGCGGCCTGGCGGCGCTTCTCGCGCAGGATCGGGAACAAGGTATAGACCTGCTCCATCGTGGGGCGGATGTCGTCGCGGCGCAGGAACGCCCCCATCTCGAGGTTTTCCTCGACCGTCATCGAGGTGAAGATGTTGTGGGTCTGCGGCACGAAGGCCATGCCCTTGGCCACGCGGTCCTGCGGCGACAGGGCGGTGATGTCTTCGCCTTCGAGCAACACGCGGCCGCCGCGCAGCGTCAGCATGCCGAAGATCGCCTTCATCGCCGTGGACTTGCCGGCGCCGTTGGGGCCGACGATCACCGCGATCTGCCCCTTGTCCACCGCCACGGTGCAATCGTTCAGGATATCGACCGCCCCGTAGCCGCCGGTCATGTTCTCCCCGATGAGGAAGCTCACGCCGTGGCCTCCGCGGTGACCTTGTTCTTCAGCCCGGTACCCAGATAGGCCTCGATCACCGCCGTGTTCTCCATGATGTGTTCGGCCGATCCCTGCGCCAGCACCTTGCCTTCGGCCATCACGATCACCGGGTCGCACAGGCGGGCGATGAAATCCATGTCGTGTTCGATCACGCAGAACGTATACCCGCGCTCCTTGTTCAGGCGCACGATGGCGTCGCCGATCCGGTTCAGCAACGTACGGTTCACGCCGGCGCCGACCTCATCGAGGAACACGATCTTGGCGTCCACCATCATCGTGCGACCGAGTTCCAGCAGCTTCTTCTGGCCACCGGAGATCTGGCTTGCCTTCTCGTCGGCGAGATGGGAAATCGTCAGGAAGTCGAGAACTTCGTCGGCCTTGAGGGCGAGTTCGCGCTCCTGCGCGGCAATCGACTTGCGGCGCAGCCAGGTGTTCCACAAGGTTTCGCCCGTCTGCGCAGGAGGCACCAGCATCAGGTTCTCGCGCACGGTCATCGAACCGAACTCATGCGCGATCTGAAAGGTGCGCAGCAGTCCCTTGCCGAACAGTTCGTGC
>JBFIDI010000258.1:0-8173 GCA_041581405.1 Burkholderiaceae bacterium | reverse complement strand
CGGCGCCTGGCCCGGCTTGCCGATGCCCCCTTCATCAAGGTCGAAGCGAGCAAGTTCACCGAGGTCGGTTATGTCGGCAAGGATGTCGATGCGATCATCCGCGACCTGGCCGACGTGGCGGTCAAGCAGACCCGCGAATCGGCCAAGGCGACGGTGCGCGAGCGCGCGCTCGACGCGGCCGAGGAGCGCATACTGGACATCCTGATCCCGCCGCCACGCGGCGAGGAAGGTGGCAAGCGCAGCGCCGACCAGCCCGAGAGCGCGGCGCGCCAGGCGTTTCGCAAGAAGCTGCGCGAAGGCCAGCTCGACTCGCGCGAAATCGAGATCGACCTGAGCCAGTCCGGCCCGCAACTCGAGATCATGGGCCCGGCCGGCATGGAGGAGATGACCGAGCAGTTGCGCGGCCTGTTCGGCCAGATGGGCCAGAACAAGCGCCAGACACGCAAGCTCACGATCGCCGAGGCGCTCAAGCTGGTGCAGGACGAAGAGGCGGCCAAACTCGTCAACGAGGACGAGATCAAGTCCCAGGCGCTGCAGGCAGCGGAGCAGAACGGCATCGTGTTCATCGACGAGATCGACAAGGTGACTTCGCGCTCGGAAGGCAGCAACGCCGGCGAGGTGTCGCGCCAGGGCGTGCAGCGCGACCTGCTGCCGCTGGTGGAGGGCACGACCGTGTCCACCAAGTACGGCATGATCAAGACCGACCACATCCTGTTCATCGCCTCGGGGGCGTTCCACCTGAGCAAGCCCAGCGACCTCATTCCCGAGCTGCAGGGCCGGTTTCCGATCCGGGTCGAACTCAATTCGCTGTCGGTGCAGGACTTCGAATCCATCCTGACCCAGACCCATGCCTCGCTGGTCAAGCAGTACCAGGCCTTGCTGGCGACCGAAAACGTTACCATCGACTATGCACCCGACGGCGTGCACCGGTTGGCGCAGATCGCGTACGATGTCAACGAGCGCACCGAGAACATCGGTGCGCGTCGCCTGTCGACGGTGATGGAGCGCCTGCTGGAAGAGGTCAGCTTCGAAGCCAGCAACCTTGCCGGCCAGACCATCGTCGTCGATGCGGCCTATGTCGACAGTCGCCTGACCGATCTGAGCCAGGACGAGGACTTGTCGCGTTACATCCTGTAAGCATCGCAACGGCACTGCGGCGCACTCCTCATGCAGCACTTTCATACATTGGCGTAAGTCATTCATTTAGAAGACTTTTTTGTGACCGCGTCGACGCCAAATCCGTCCTAAGTCCTTGATTTCATTGAAAAATTTGTTGCAACGCGTGTTGCATCGCCGACAAATGCTGATACAGTGCAAAAAAGTGCAATTAAGTGGGGTTTGGTGCCATACCGACACCCGAACCGGCACATTGCATCAGCCAAGGGCAAATACGCGTGTTTCAAGGGGCCTCTTCGTTAAATCTGGATGCCAAGGGTCGGCTGTCGGTGCCGACCCGGCATCGTGACGCCCTCGGCGGCCAGCTGACGATCACGCGGCATCCGCACGGATGCCTGATGCTTTTCCCCCGCCCCGAGTGGGAGAAATTCCGCGAGCGCGTGGCAAACCTGCCGATGTCGGCACAGTGGTGGAAACGGGTCTTCCTGGGCAATGCCATGGACGTCGACATGGACGGCACCGGCCGGGTGCTGGTGTCCCCCGAACTGCGCGAAGGTGCGCACATCACCCGCGAAACCGTTTTGCTGGGCATGGGGAGTTATCTGGAACTGTGGGACAAGGCGACCTATGACGAGCAGGAAGCCAAGGCCGTGCAGGGCGAGATGCCCGATGTCCTCAAGGACTTTTCCTTTTGAGAGCCACGCGTGAACACCGTGTTGACCCACACGACCGTCTTGCTGGACGAGGCGGTCGACGCCGTGCTCGGCTCTGCCGCGCCGGGCGCGCCGCGCACGTTCGTGGACGCGACCTTCGGCCGTGGCGGGCACAGCCGCCTGCTGCTGTCGCGCATGGGGCCGTCCGACCGGCTGATTGCGTACGACAAGGATCCGCAGGCGGTGGCCAGTGCCGCGCAGATCGACGATCCGCGTTTCTCCATCCGTCACCAGGGCTTCGAACATCTGGCCGAGCTCGATCGGGCATCGGTGGCCGGCATCCTGATGGACCTGGGCGTGAGTTCGCCGCAGATCGACGACCCCGAGCGGGGATTCAGCTTTCGCTTCGACGGCCCGCTGGACATGCGCATGGACACGACCCGTGGCCAGAGCGTGGCCCAGTGGCTGGCGCATGCGCAAACCAATCAGATTGCGGAGGTGATTCGTGACTATGGTGAGGAACGGTTTGCTGGCGCCATTGCAAAGGCGATTGTTGCTCGCCGACAGGAACGGGGCCCAATTTCATCCACCTCCGAGCTGGCCCAGCTCGTGGCTGACACGGTCAAAACCCGCGAGCCGGGCCAGAACCCTGCAACGCGCACATTTCAGGCTCTTCGGATTTTCATCAACGCCGAGCTTGAAGCCCTGCAAACGACGTTGACCGCCAGCCTCGATGTATTGCAACCCCAGGGCATGCTGGTCGTGATCAGCTTCCACTCACTCGAAGACCGAATCGTCAAGCAGTTCATTGCCCGCCATGCGCGCGAACATGTCGATCGGCGGGTGCCGTTCGCGCCTGCGCAGGTGCTGCGCCTGGCCGCGCTGGGCCGCGTCAAGGCGTCGGCACCGGAGGTGGCGGCCAATCCGCGCGCGCGCAGCGCCGTGATGCGCATTGCGCAAAGGACGTCCGCGCCATGACCCGGCTCAATATCGTGCTGCTGCTCGCCGTGCTGGCCAGCGCGTTGTACCTGGTCAACGTGCAGTACCAGTCGCGCCGCCTGTACACCGAACTCGAGCGCGCCAACGCCGAAGGGCGCCGGCTCGATACCGAGCGCGACCGGCTGCAGGTCGAGCGCCGCGCCCAGGCCACGCCGCAGCGGGTCGAGCGGCTCGCCCGCGAACAGCTGCAGATGCGCCCGCCCACGCCGGCCATCACCCACTACGTCGCCTACAGCGACGGCGGCGCCGACGCGAGCGCGGCGACCAACCCGGCCGTGCAGCCGCGCGAAACGGGAGGCCGTGTTCCGTGAGCCGCAAGAGCATTCCCTACACCTCCAGTCCGCTGCTGACCAGCCGCACGCCGGTCTGGCGCAGCAAGCTGATCGTGGCCACGGTCGCGCTCGGCTTCGTCGCGCTGGCCGGCCGGGCGGTGTACATCCAGGTCGTGGCCAACGACTTCTTCCAGCGCCAGGGCGAGGTGCGGTTCGCGCGCACCTTGTCGCTGCCGGCCAACCGGGGCCGCATCATGGACCGCAACGGCCTGATCCTGGCCTCGAGCGTGCCGGCGCCCAGCATCTGGGCCATCCCCGAAGACGTGCCGCGCGACGCGGCCAAGCTGCGCCAGCTGGCCAAGCTGCTCGACATGCCGCTGGCCTCGCTCGAGCGCAAGCTCGAGGACGAGGACAAGACCTTTGTCTGGCTCAAGCGCCAGGTCGACGAGTCGGTCGGCAAGCAGATCGCCGCGCTCGAGCTCAAGGGCATCTACCAGCGCAAGGAATACCGCCGCGAATACCCGGAAGGGCCGGCCGCCGCCCATGTCGTGGGGTTCACCAACATCGAGGACAAGGGCCAGGAAGGCATCGAACTGGCGTTCGACGAGCAGCTGGCCGGGCGCGCCGGCTCGCGCCGCGTCATCAAGGACCGGCTGGGCCGCGTCGTCGAGGGTGTCGGCGAACAGGTGCCGCCGGTCGACGGCCAGGACATCCAGCTGAGCATCGACAGCAAGATCCAGTTCTTCGCCTACCAGAAGCTGCGCGACGCGGTGACGACGCACAAGGCACGCGGCGGCAGTGTCGTGGTCATCGACACCGTCACCGGCGAGGTGCTGGCGATGGCCAACTACCCGAGTTTCGCGCCCGACGACCGGCGCAACCTGACCGGCGAGCAGCTGCGCAACCGCGCCTTGACCGACGTCTTCGAACCCGGCTCGACGATGAAGCCGATCACCGCGGCCATGGCGCTGCAGGCCGGCCGCGTGACGCCGCAGACGCTGATCGAGACCGGTCCGGGCCGTTATTCCATGGCCGGTTTCACGATCCGCGACACGCACGACTACGGCACGCTGACGGTCGAGGGCGTGATCCAGAAGTCGAGCAACGTCGGCGCGATCAAGCTCGCGCAGAAGATGAGCCCACGCGAGATGTGGGACACCTTCACGCTGCTCGGCTACGGCCAGAAGCCCCAGCTGCAGTTCCCCGGTGCGGTGACCGGGCGCCTGCGGCCCTGGAAGACCTGGCGTCCGGTCGAACAGGCCACGATGTCCTACGGTTACGGCCTGTCCGCATCGTTGTTCCAGATGGCGCAGTCGTACACCGCGTTCGCGCACGACGGCCAGGTCATATCGGCCACCATTCTCAAGACCGACGCGCCGGCCGTCGGCACCCAGGTGTTCTCCGCGCGCAACGCGGCCGCGGTGCGCAAGATGCTGCAGATGGCCGCCGGCCCGGGCGGCACCGGCCAACGCGCACAGACCATCGGTTATTCGGTCGGCGGCAAGTCCGGGACCGCGCACAAGCAGGTCGGCAAGGGTTACGCCACGAACAGGTACCGCTCCTGGTTCACCGACATGGCGCCGATCGACAAGCCGCGCATCGTCGTGGCGGTGATGATCGACGAGCCGAGCAACGGCAAGTATTACGGCGGCGAAGTGGCGGCCCCGGTGTTCAGCGAGACCGTGCAGCAGGCCCTGCGCCTGATGGGCGTGACACCCGACATGGCGGTCAAGCCGCAGATCGTCACCGCGGTGGAGGAGAGCCTGTGATGCAGGAGCTGCACGCCCCGGCCGCCGCCGCCGCATGGTTGCGCGGCCATGTCACCGGCACGCTGCGCAGCGACAGCCGCACGATCGCGCCCGGCGACGGCTTCATCGCCTGGCCCGGTGCCGCCCACGACGCGCGGGTCCATGTCGGCGCTGCACTGGCCCAGGGCGCCGCGGCCTGCCTGGTCGAGCGTGCCGGCGCCGAAGGTTTCGCGTTGCCCGACGACCCGCGCGTGGCCGGGTACACCGGCCTGCGCACGGCCAGCGCGCTGGTGGCCTGTGCCTATTTCGACGACCCCTCGCACGCGCTGCGCGTGCTGGCCGTCACCGGCACCAACGGCAAGACCTCCACCGCCTGGTGGCTGGCCCAGGCCTTGTCGAGCCGGCACATCGACCCGCCGCTGCCGTGCGCCATGGTCGGCACGCTGGGCATCGGCCAGCCGCCCGCCGCCGGCACGGACGCCGGGCAGGCCCCGCTGGCCGCCACCGGGCTGACGACACCCGACCCGGTGCTGCTGCAGGCCAGCCTGCGCCGCTTCGTCGACGCCGGCCTGCGCGCCTGCGCGCTGGAGGCCTCGTCGATCGGCATCGACGAACACCGGCTCGACGGCACGCGGGTGCATACCGCGATCTTCACGAACTTCACGCAGGACCATCTGGACTACCACGGCTCGATGCAGGCCTACTGGCAAGCCAAGTCGCGGCTGTTCCAGTGGCCGGGCCTGGCGGCGGCGGTGATCAACATCGACGATGCCAAGGGCCACGCATTGACGCAACTGCCGGCCGTGCAGGCGCTCGACCTGTGGACGGTTTCCTGCCACGCGCCGGCCCGGCTGCAGGCGCAGTCGATCGCGATCGGCGACACCGGGCTGGTATTCGACGTGGTCGAAGGCGACCAGCGCGCGCACCTGCAGACCCGGCTGATCGGCCAGTACAACGTCAGCAACCTGCTGGGCGTGATCGCCGCGATGCGCTCGCTGGGCGTGCCGCTGGCTCAGGCGGTACGCGCCTGCGCCGAGCTGATGCCAGTTCCCGGTCGCATGCAGCGGCTGCTCGAGGCCGGGCAACCCCTGGTGGCGATCGACTATGCCCACACCCCCGACGCGCTGGACAAGGCGCTCGAGGCCCTGCGCCCGGTGGCGCGTCAACGCCAGGGCCGCCTGTGGTGCGTGTTCGGCTGCGGCGGTGACCGCGACCCGGGCAAGCGGCCCCTGATGGGCGCGGCCGCACGCACCGCCGATCACGTGGTGGTCACCAGCGACAACCCGCGCAGCGAAGACCCGCAGGCCATCATCGACCAGATTCTTCCGGCACTGGACGGCCATGGGTCGCTGCACCTGCAGGCCGACCGTGCGCAGGCCATCGATACCGCCGTCATGGCCGCGGCCGACGCCGACGTGATCCTGGTCGCCGGCAAGGGGCACGAAGACTACCAGGAGGTGGCCGGCCGGCGGCGGCCGTTCTCCGACCTCGCGCAGGCCCGTTCGGCGCTGGCACGCCGGCGCGGCGCGGCGCAGGGGGTGGCGGCATGATGATGGATCTGCAACAGGCGGCAAGCTACCTGCCCGGCTGCACGCTGGTCGGCGACGCCGCCACGCCGGTGCAACGCGTGCACTCCGACAGCCGCAGCCTGCAGCCGGGCGACCTGTTCGTGGCCATCCGCGGCGACAACTTCGACGGCAACCGGTTCCTGGCGCAGGCCCGCGCCGCCGGCGCCGCCGCGGCGCTGGCACACGACGCCGACGCACTGCGCGCCGCCGGCCTGAGCGGCCTGGCCGTCGCCGACACCCGCGCAGCGCTGGGCCTGCTGGCCACGCGCTGGCGCGAGCAGTTCACCCTGCCCCTGATCGCGGTGACCGGCAGCAACGGCAAGACCACGGTCACGCAGATGCTGGCCGGCATCCTGCGGCACTGGATGCCCGGCGCCGCACTGGCCACCGAGGGCAACTTCAACAACGACATCGGGCTGCCGCTGACCCTGCTGCGCCTGCGCGCCGAACACCGCGTGGCCGTGGTCGAGCTGGGCATGAACCATCCCGGCGAGATCGCGCTGCTTGCGGCCATGGCGCAACCGACGGTGGCCCTGATCAACAACGCGCAACGCGAACACCTGGAGTTCATGGCCACGGTCGAGGCGGTGGCGCGGGAAAACGGCGCCGTCATCGACAGCCTGGGCGCCACCGGCGCGGCCGTGTTCCCGCACGACGACGATTTTGCGCCGCTGTGGCGCACGCTCGCCGGCACGCGCGCCTGCCTGAGCTTCGCCATCGGCGACAAGGCGGGCCATGGCGACGCGGCCACGATCCGCGCCGAGACGCCGCGCTGGCACGACGGCGCCTGGCAGGTCCGGGCCGACACGCCTGCCGGCATGCTGGCCTTCGCGCTGCCGATGGCCGGCCTGCACAACGTGCACAACGCGCTGGCGGCGGTCAGCTGCGCGATCGCGGCCGGTGCGCCACTGGCGCCGGTCGTCGCCGGGCTGCAGGCGTTCGAGGCGGTCAAGGGGCGTTCGCGCACCCGGCAGCTGGACTGGAACGGCCGCGCCCGCACCCTGGTGGACGACAGCTACAACGCCAACCCCGACTCGGTCGACGCGGCGCTGGAGATGCTCGCGATGTTGCCCGGGCCTCGCCTGATGGTGCTCGGCGACATGGGCGAGGTCGGCGACCAGGGTCCGCAATTCCATGTCCAGGCCGGCGCCCGGGCCCATGCGCTGGGCATCGAGCATCTCTTCACCCTGGGCGACCTGTCCGCCCACGCGGCCCGGGAATTCCCCGGCGCGCGTCACTTCGACGCCATGCCCGCACTGATTGCCGCGGTGACGGCACAACTGCCGCTGGTCGACAGCGTGCTGGTCAAGGGCTCGCGCTTCATGCGCATGGAGCGCGTGATCGACGCGCTCGAGTCCCGCGCGGGCGCCCCCGGCCCGGGCGCCACAACCGGAGAAACCGCATGCTGCTGAGCCTGACCCAATGGCTGCAAACGCTGGGCCCGGAATACGGCTTCCTGCGCGTGTTCCAGTACCTGACGCTGCGCGCCGTGTTGTCGGCCATGACCGCCCTGCTGATCGGCCTGATCGCCGGCCCGGCGGTGATCCGCAACCTGTCACGGCTCAAGATCGGCCAGCCGATCCGCGGCTACGGCATGGAGACCCATTTCAGCAAGAGCGGCACCCCGACCATGGGCGGCGTGCTGATCCTGATCTGCATCGCCGTCTCGACGCTGCTGTGGATGGACCTGTCCAACCGCTTCGTCTGGATCGTGCTGCTGGTGACGCTGGGTTTCGGCGCCATCGACTGGGTCGACGACTGGCGCAAGGTGGTGCACAAGAACCCGGAAGGCATGCGCTCGCGCGAGAAATACCTGT
>JBFIDI010000257.1:0-8176 GCA_041581405.1 Burkholderiaceae bacterium | reverse complement strand
TGGCTGCTGTGACGGCCGGTGGTTCCGGCTTCAGGCCGGCAACAGGGCCCGGTAGGCCCGGGCGGTATCCGGCGAGACCGCGTCGAGCAACTGATCGTACCGGGTCTTGTGCCGCACCCACATGCGCGCCGATGCCACTGCCTTGGACTTGCAGAACCAGTGGCAGGTGTGTTGCATCAGGAACATCTCGGCGCTCAGCCTGAACGCACGGCGCTTGGACGGTTCGTCCGGATCCGCATGCACTGCGCGGTGGATGCCGTGGGCATGGATGGCCATCGCCTTGCGCGCGTCGAAACTCGCCGCCGGGAACAGCCGGTCGGCCCACGGAATGGCCCAGGCCAGTGTGCTGACCCGGGTCCGGTCGGCGTCGGCGCCGGCGAAACGGGTGGCGAACTGCTCGAATTGCTCGCACAACGCGAGCTCCGAGCTGCGCAGATGGTCCCAGATCGGTTGCTGGCGCTCGGGATCGCTCTCGCCCAGGGCCCGCATGTAGCCCTCGCTGAGGGTGGCCATCAGCTTCTCGATCTGGAACGGTTGCAGGTACGACGCCAGCAACACGATACGCTGGCGCTCCTGCTGGCGGCGCGTGACCAGCGCCGCAATGGCCACGATGGCCGCGATGACGAGAATGTCCATGGAGGCGTGATTATCCCGCCGTTGGCATCCCGTCCGGGAGCAGCAGCCGCAGCTGCTGCGTTCCCGACCAAAACTGCCCGGGCGCCAGCACGACCGGCTGCGCGATACGCGCCGATTCGATGCAGACCATGTGCCGGTACCCGTCGGGCGGCATGTCGGGCAACGCGGCGCAACGCGCCGGCCCCGGATTCCAGACCACGACGTCGGCAAATCCGGCGTGCGTGACCCGCAGGCCGGGAGCCGGCACATCGCCGTCGGCCGACAGCTCCAGCGCGCCGTCGACGCCCGCATAGACCCGGTCGACCTCGCCGGACAGGCGCAGCCAGGGCTCGTGTTGGGTCTTGTGTTGGCCGTCGACCGCATCGTGGTACGGGCGGTCCGCCAGGCCCGCGATACGCGATTGCGCGCTGTCGGACACCTGCAGATAGGTATGCAGCGCCGCGGCGCACTGCCACGGCACCGGCCCGGGATTGCTGACGTGCAGCGTCAGGTCCAGTTGCGGCCCCGCCACGCGCAGCCGCAGTTCCAGCGCAAAGGCATGTGGCCAGATGGCCCGGGTCGCGGCGTCGTCGACCAGGCCCAGGACCGCGGTGGCGGCCCCGTCGGCCGCGTCGTCGCAACGCAGCAGCTGCCAGGGCCGGTTGCGCACGAAACCGTGCCGGGGCAAGGGCCCCCGGTCGGAGAACTGCGGAAACACCACCGGCACACCGCCGCGGATCGCCTGTCCCTGGCCGTAACCCGAGCGCGGAGACAGGTACAGCTGCTCTGCGTGGCCACCCGCCGGCAGCCACGACACGACGTGGCCACCGTGCAGCGTGAGCACCACACGCGCGCCGTCGGCCGCCTGCAGCGCCAGCGCCGGCGTGCCGTGCCATTGCAATTCCGTCAGGGCCATGGTGTCGTCCTCGGCGCCGTCGTCACGGCTGCAGTTGCGCGCAGTAGGTCTGCGGATCGGTGTTCGCGCCGCAGACGATCAGGCCGACGGTACGGCCTGCGAGCGTGGCGCGCAGCGGGAACATCAGCGCGGCCAGCGCCGCCGCACCGGCAGGCTCCACCACCAGCTTGGCGACCCGGAACAACAGCCGCATCGCGTGGCGGATCTGGTTGTCATCGACCAGCACCACGGCGTCGACGAAACGCCGGTTCAGCGCAAACGAATACGGCTCGCAACGCGGCGCGCCCAGCGAGTCGGCGATCGTGCGCACGGCGTCGATGGCCTGCGGCGATCCGGCGGCGAAACTGCGGGCCATGCTGTCGGCGCCTTCGGGCTCGACCACGTAGACGGCGGTGCGCGGCCGCATCTGCTTGACCGCACACGCGACGCCGGCGCTCAGGCCGCCCCCACCGGTGGCGACGATGACGGCATCGAGTGCATCGCCGGCCTGCGCGACCTGGTCCATGAACTCCAGGCCGACCGATGCGGTGCCCAGCGCGGTCTTCGGACCTTCGTACGGATGCACGAACACCCGGCCCTCCTGGGCCTCGATCTCCTTGACGCGGGCGAACGCCTGGTGCACGTTGTCGACCAGTTCGACCTCGGCGCCGAGTTCGCGGCAGACCTGGATGCGGAACGGGTTCGCGTTTTTCGGCATCACCACCTTGGCGCTCGTGCCCAGCGCCTGCGCGCTGTAGGCCAGCGAGATCGCATGGTTGCCGGCCGACACGCCGGTGACGCCGCGCGCGAGCGCGTCGGCGTCCAGGTCCAGCATCACCGACAAGGCCCCGCGGGGCTTGAAACTGCCGGTGCGCTGGAACAGTTCCTCCTTCAGCCAGACCCGGGTGTTGCCGCCGACGACGGCATCGAGCGCCGGGTCCTTGAGCAGGCGCACCGGCGTGGTCTCGACGCGATCGCCCAGGCGCTCCCGGTTGGCGCGGATCGCGTCGATGGATGGATACTCGATGCTGCTGGTGTCCACGGTGATGCCTTCTCGAAGGGTCGGATGAGGGTGTCGCCAGCCACGCATGGCAACGGGACGTCAAGCGGCGAGCTTATCGCAGCTTGTGGCCATGGCCGTTGCGACACCGACGGCGCCGGCCATCGGCACGAAGCGGTATGCTGTGCGGCAGGCCCGTGCCACCCCCCCGTATCCGGAGACTTCCATCATGAGCAGCACCCGCACCAACACCATCAGCTTCGGCCACGCCGGCCGCGTCGTCGTCGTCACCGGTGGCGCGCAAGGCATCGGCGAGGCCTGCGCGCGCCGCTTCGCAGGCGAAGGCGCCACGGTCGTGATTGCCGACGTCGACACGGCACGCGGGCAGGCCCTGGCCGGCGAACTGGGCGCGACCTGCATCGGCTGCGATGTCGGCGACAAGTCCCAGGTCGACGCGCTGGTCGCCGCCGTGCTGCGGCAACACGGCGGCATCGACATCCTGGTGAACAACGCCGGCATCCTGCGTTCTGCGGACTTCCTGGACATGAGCGAGGCCGACTTCGACGCCGTGATGCGGGTCAACATCAAGGGGGCCTTCCTGATGGGCCAGGCGGTGGCGCGCACGATGGCCGAGCGGGGCCGCGGCGCCATCGTCAACATGAGTTCGGTCAACGCCACGCTGGCGATTCCCACCATCGCCGGCTACAACATCAGCAAGGGCGGCATCAACCAGCTGACCCGCGTGATGGCGCTGTCCCTGGCCGACAAGGGCGTGCGTGTCAACGCCGTGGCGCCCGGCACCATCGCCACCGAACTGGCGGCCAAGGCGGTGCTGGGCAGCGAGGAGGCACGTACCAAGGTGATGAGCCGCACGCCGATGAAGCGCCTGGGCGAGCCGTCGGAAGTCGCCGATGCCGTGGCCTGGCTGGCCAGCGACGCGGCCAGCTACGTCACCGGCGAGATCGTCGTCGTCGACGGCGGGCGCATGACGCTGAACTACACCGTGGCCGTCTGATCGCCGAGCCGTTTCAGCGGCGCCCGTAACGCGCCGCGCGTTTTTCCAGGAAGGCGGCAAAACCCTCCTGTGCATCGGGCAACATCGCCGCCTGCGCCATCTGCTCGCCGGCAAACCGATAGGCTTCGTCCTGGGGCAGGCCGATCTGCCGGTAGAACACCTGCTTGCCCAGCGCCTTGGACGCCGCGCTGCCGCGGGTCACGCGCGTGATCAGCGCGTGCACGGCGGCGTCGAGTTCGGCCGCCGGCACGACCGTGTTGACCAGGCCCCAGTCGGCCGCGGTACGGGCGTCGATGGCGTCGCCGCTCATGGCCATCTCGAGTGCCCGCTTGCGCCCGATGTTGCGCGCCACCGCCACCAGCGGCGTATGGCAGAACAGGCCGCCCTTGCCCCCGGGTATCGCGAACGACGCGGTGTCGGCGGCCACGGCAAGGTCGCAGCTGGCCACCAGCTGGCAGCCGGCGGCCGTGGCCAGTGCATGCACCCGCGCGACCACCGGTTGCGGCATCGCCTGCAGCGTGTCCATCATCGTCGTGCACACGGCGAACAGGGCGCGCGCCTGCTCGAGCGAGGCGCCGGCCATGTCGCCGAAGTTGTGACCGGCGCTGAACACCGGGCCGTTGGCGGCCAGGATCACGCCGAGCGCGTCGCTGCCGGCCACCGCCTGCAAGGCGGCGGTCAGCTCATGCATCACGTCGAGCGCGAGCGCATTGCGCTTGTCCGGCCGGTTCAGCGTGATCGTCGCAATCGGCCCTTCTTGCGCGAACAGCAGGTGTCGGTAGTCCATCGGGACATTCTGTCAGAACGTGCGCCGCCGGACCGCGACGCCCCGCGATTCGGGCCACAATAGTCCGATGCCCTCCCATGACCATGACGACTGGTTGTCCGGCGCCATTGCCCGCATCGAGGCGGACGTGCAGCGCAGCGCCGACACCCACCTGATTCCCCTGCCGCTGCCGCAACTGGCGGCCTGCGGCATCGACCTGTACCTGAAGGACGAATCCACCCACCCCAGCGGCAGCCTCAAGCACCGGCTGGCGCGTTCGTTGTTCCTGTACGCGTTGTGCAACGGCTGGGTGCGCGCCGACACCACGATCGTCGAAGCCTCCAGCGGATCGACGGCGGTCAGCGAGGCGTATTTCGCACGCCTGCTGCAACTGCCGTTCGTGGCCGTGATGCCGCGCGGCACCTCGCCCGAGAAGATCGCGCAGATCACGTTCTACGGCGGCCGATGCCACTTCGTCGACAACGCCTCGCAGGTCTATGCCGAGGCGGCCGACCTGGCGCGCAACTGCAACGGCCACTACATGGACCAGTTCACCTATGCCGAACGCGCGACCGACTGGCGCGGCAACAACAACATCGCCGACAGCATGTTCAGCCAGATGCAGCACGAGCGCCATCCGGTGCCGCGCTGGATCGTCGTGGGCGCCGGCACCGGCGGCACCAGCGCGACCATCGGGCGTTACCTGCGTTACCGGCGGTTCCCGACCCGCCTGTGCGTGCCCGACCCGGTCGGCTCGGTGTTCGGTGCCTACCACCGCAGCGGCGACGCCACGCTGGTGGGGCCTGGCTCGCGCATCGAAGGCATCGGCCGGCCGCGGGTCGAGCCGAGTTTCATCCCAACGCTGGTCGACCGCATGATGGAGGTGCCGAACCCGGATTCGATCGGCGCGATGCGGCTGTTGTCCCGGCTGCTGGGGCGCCGGGTCGGCCCCTCGACCGGCACCAATTTCGTCGGCATGCTGGCACTGGCCGGCGAGATGCGTGCCGCCGGCGAGTCGGGCTCGGTGCTGTCGCTGTTGTGCGACGCCGGCGAACGTTACCTGCCGACCTACCACGACGCGTCCTGGGTGGAGCAGCAGTTCGGCGACTGCACGGACGCGCAGCAGCGACTGGAGCAGGCCCTGCTCGGGGGCTGACGACGCAGGCGTCCATGCCCGTGCGCCCTGTGCCTCATCTGCCCGGCGTGTTGCGCCGGCGCTTGCTGCTGGCCGGAACGGCAGCGCCGGCACTGGCGGCGGCCGCCAGCGCGGACGCCGACCGCGGGACACGCACGACCCGTGCGCTGGTCTTTCCGCGCGACCACGGCAGCCACCCGGACACCACGATCGAATGGTGGTACATCACCGGCCACACGCGCACCGGCGCCGGCGACGCGGCGCGTACCCTGGGGTTCCAGCTGACCTTCTTCCGCTCGCGCGTCGCGGTCACCCAGCAGATGACTTCGCGTTTCGCGGCCCGCCAGCTGCTGTTTGCGCACGCCGCGGTGACCGACGTGCAGGGCCGGCGGTTCCGGCACGACCAGCGCATCGCGCGCGTGGGCTTCGGCGTCGCCGAGGCCAGCCAGGCCGACACCGCGGTACGGCTGCGCGACTGGTCGCTGACCCATGACAACGGCCGCTACCGGGCCCGCATCGCGGCACCGGATTTCGGCCTGGAACTGGACTTCACGGCCACGCAGGCGGTGCTGCTGCAAGGCGACGCGGGATGGTCGCGCAAGGGGCCGAAGCCGGAACAGGCCAGTTTTTATTACAGCCGTCCGCAGCTGGCGTTCGACGGCCACGTCTCGCTCGACGGCCAGCGCCTGGCGGTGCACGGAGAAGGTGCGCGCGGCGTGGACCCGAGCCGCTTCGCACCCGGCACCGGCGCGGCCTGGCTCGACCATGAATGGAGCGACAGCGTGCTGGATCCGGCTGCCGTGGGCTGGGACTGGGTCGGCATCAACCTGTTCGACGGCAGCGCGCTGACGGCGTTTCGGATCCGCGACAAGTCCGGCGCAACGATGTGGGACGGTGGCTCGTTCCGCCATCCCAAACTCAACGACGGCATCAAGCCCTATGTCTTTGCGCGCGGCGAAGCGGTGTTCCAGGCCGTGCGGGGCTGGAAAAGCCCGTTGACCAACACCACCTACCCGGTCGAGTGGCTGCTGCGCACGCCGGCCGAGAACTACGTCGTGCGTGCGCTGCTGGACAACCAGGAGCTCGACAGCCGCGCCTCCACCGGCGCGATCTACTGGGAGGGGCTGTGCGACCTGTTCGACAGCCAGCGCCAGCATGTCGGGCGGGGTTACCTGGAGCTGACCGGCTACGCCCGGCCGCTGGTGTTGTAGCCGATGGCCCGTTGCGGGGACCGCGCCGGCGAATGGCCGACAATCACCGGTTTGCGACCGGGCACGCGCGCGACGTGGCCTGGCCCGATGGCACCGACATTTACCCTGTGACCCACCCTGCATGAGTTCTGAACGCGCCAAGGCGCCCTCCCCGCGATCCCTCTCCGGCCTGGCGCCGTTCCTGCGTCCGTACCGCGGCCGCATCCTGCTCGCCGGCCTGTTCCTGGTCATGGCCGCCGTCACGACGCTGGTGTTTCCACTGGCGCTGCGCAGCCTGATCGACGGCGGACTGGTCGGTGCGGACAGCCTGTCGGCGGACCCGGGCATCCGCGTGATGGCCTTGCGCGAGCATTTCTTCGACCTGTTCCTGGTCGCGGTCGCACTGGGGCTGTTCTCGGCCGGGCGTTTCTACATGGTCAGCTGGCTGGGCGAACGCGTCACCGCCGACCTGCGCAATGCCGTCTACAAGCATGTGCTGCGCCAGAGCCCGGAATTCTTCGAGACCACGCAGACCGGAGAGGTGCTCAGCCGGCTGACGGTCGACACCACGCTGGTGCAGACCGTCGTCGGCTCCTCGCTGAGCATGGGCCTGCGCAACACCGTGATGGGTATCGGCGCGCTGCTGATGCTGATCTGGACCAACCCCACCGTGATGATCCAGGTACTCGGCATTCTCGTCGTCATCGTGTTGCCCAGCCTGTGGTTCGGCCGCCGGGTGCGCAAACTCTCGCGCACCAGCCAGGACCGGGTGGCCGACTCCAGCGCGATCGCGGCCGAGGTGCTCAACGCGATCCCGGTGGTGCAGAGCTACGTCGCGGAATCGCGCGAGGCGACCCGCTTCGACACCTCGACCAACAACGCCTTCCAGGCCGCGGTGCGGCGCTCGCGCGCGCGTTCGGTGCTGGTGGCCTTCATCATCATCGCCACCTCGGCCGCCTTGTTGTGGGGCCTGTACCAGGGCACGCAGGCGGTCATGGCCGGGCGCATCTCGGCCGGCCATCTGGGCCAGACCGTGGTCTACGTCATCATCCTGGCCAGCGCGTTCGCGGTGCTGGGCGAGGTCTACGGCGACCTGCTGCGCGCCGCCGGCGCGACCGAACGCCTGATGGAGCTGCTGGACACGCATTCCCCGATCGCCTCGCCCGCGAAGCCGCGTTCGGTGCAGGACCAGTCCGCCGGCAGCAGCGTGGTGTTCGACCACGTGCAGTTCTGTTATCCGTCCCGGCCGGACCATCCGGCGCTGCACGACTTCTCGCTGACGGTGGCACCCGGCGAGACCGTGGCCCTGGTCGGGCCCAGCGGCGCCGGCAAGAGCACGGTGTTCCAGCTGCTGCTGCGTTTCTACGATCCGCAGTCGGGATCGATCACACTCAACGGCGTGCCCACACGCGCGTTGTCGCTCGAGGACCTGCGCCAGCACATCGGCATCGTGCCGCAGGACGCGGTGATCTTCTCGGCCAACGCGATGGAGAACATCCGTTACGGCAAGCCCGGCGCCAGCGACGACGAGGTCAAGGCCGCCGCCCGCGCGGCCTTCGC
>JBFIDI010000256.1:0-8188 GCA_041581405.1 Burkholderiaceae bacterium | reverse complement strand
CTGATCTACCCGGTGCCCGAAGGCGCGGGCCTGGGTGTGCACCTGACCATCGACATGGGAGGCCAGGCCAAGTTCGGGCCGGACGTGCAATGGGTGTCGTCACCGCAGGACCTGGTGGTGGATCCGTCGCGCGGCGATGCCTTTTATGCCGAGGTCCGCAAGTACTGGCCGGCGTTGCCCGATGGTGCCTTGTTGCCGGGTTACGCCGGCATACGACCCAAGCTGCAGCCGGCCAGCGACGGGCCAGCCGACTTCGTCATCCAGGGGCCGCGCCAGCACGGTGTGGCCGGGCTGGTCAACCTGTTCGGGATCGAATCGCCCGGCCTGACCAGCGCGCTGGCCATCGCCGGCGAGGTGGAGGAGCAGTTGGGCGCCTAGGCCGCGCGCGGCGCCGAGTCACCGGCTGCGGATGCGCCGTGGCGCTTGATCGCGGCGGCGGCCTGTTGCACCAGCGCCGGCCCCTTGTAGATCAGTCCGGTGTAGATCTGCACCAGGTCCGCGCCGGCGGTGATCTTTGCGACGGCATCGTCGGCGCCGAGGATGCCGCCCACGCCGATGATCGGGAAATCCGGGCCCAGGGCCGTGCGCAGCATGCGGATCACACGGTTGCTGGCGTCGAACACCGGTGCGCCGGACAGGCCGCCGGTTTCCTGTGCGTGGGGCAGGTGCGCGACGGCGCCACGCTCGACGGTGGTATTGGTGGCGATGACGCCGTCCATGCCATGCTGCTGCAAGGCGTGGGCGATGCTGGCGACCTGCGCGTCGTCCAGGTCCGGCGCGACCTTGACGAACAACGGCACGTTGCGACCGTGGCGCTGGCGCAGTTGTTCGCACCGTGCCTGCAGCGCGCCCAGCAAGGCGTCGAGCGCGTCGTCACTCTGCAGTTCGCGCAGGTTGCGGGTGTTCGGGCTGGAGATGTTGACTGTCACGTAGTCCGCGTGGGGATAGACGCCGTCGAGCCCGGTGAGGTAGTCCTGGGCCGCCTGCGCGATCGGGGTGCTGGCGTTCTTGCCGATATTGAGTCCCAGGATCCGGCCCTTGGCACGGAACGACGATTGCCGGACGTTGGCGACGAAGGCATCGAGGCCCTCGTTGTTGAAACCGAGCCGGTTGATCAGGGCCTGCGCCTGCGGCAGGCGGAACATGCGCGGCTTGGGGTTGCCCGGTTGGGCCTTGGGTGTCACGGTGCCGACCTCGACGAAGCCGAAACCCATGGAGCCCAGCGCATCGATGCAGCGCGCATTCTTGTCCAGGCCTGCGGCGAGTCCGACCCGGTTCGGGAATCGCAAACCGGCCAGTTGCACCGGATCGTCGACCATGCCGGCGCAGTAGGCCCAGGCCAATGGCGTGCCATGGGTACGGGCCAGGGCCTCGAGCGTGAGTTCGTGGGCGGTCTCGGGGTCCAGGCCGAACAGAAAGGGGCGGGCCAGGGCGTAAGGGATCAGCGGCATTGGATAATTCGAAGTTGATCTCCCATTGTCCCAAACTGCAGCGGCCCCGGCCGCAGGAAACACGCATGCCATCTCAAGACGAACTCAAGACCATGGTCGGGCAGGCCGCATTGCACTATGTCGTGCCCGGCGAAATCGTGGGCGTCGGCACCGGCTCGACGGTCAACAAGTTCATCGACGCCTTGGCCGGCATCAAGGACTCGATCCGGGGCGCGGTGTCGAGTTCGCAAGCCAGCACCGAGCGCCTGCGCGCAGCCGGCATCCCGGTGTTCGACAGCAATGCGGTCGAGACGTTGTCGGTCTATGTCGACGGCGCCGACGAGATCGACGGTCGCGGCTTCATGATCAAGGGCGGTGGTGCCGCGCTGACGCGCGAGAAGATCGTCGCGGCGCAATCACGGCGCTTCGTGTGTATTGCCGACGAGTCCAAGCTGGTACACACGCTCGGGTCGTTTGCGCTGCCGGTCGAGGTCATTCCGATGGCCAGTGCCCGCATCACGCGCCAGTTCGCGGCCCTGGGCGGGACCGCGCGTGTTCGCATGGCCGGCGACAAGCCGCTGCTGACCGACAACGGCCAGCAGGTGCTGGATGTGTCCGGCCTGCGCATCGACGATCCGCTGGCGTTCGAGAGCAGCGTGAACCAGTGGCCCGGCGTCGTCACGGTCGGCGTGTTTGCCCACCAGAAAGCCCAGGTCTGCCTGCTGGGCACGGCCGCGGGGGTGAAGACCATGGAGTTCGACGCCGCCTGAGGCGCGTGCCCCAGGCCGGTAACGAAGACAGGCCGCCCCCGGCCTGTGCCTGCGCGGCGTCGGGATGAACCGGCGACGCCAGGCTCCGGCGCGGCTAGAACTTGATGCCGGCCGGGTTGGTCGGTGACGGACCGGGTGGCGGCGCGACCGGCGCCGCGGCCGTGGGTTCTTCGCCGACTTCGCGCGCCTCGGCCGCATCGGGTTGCGGCGAAATGGCTTGCGTGCTCACCAGCGGCTTGGGAACCGCGTAGCGGTAGTTGGCCGGCAGCTTCGACGTGGCGGGGTAGTTGGCCGCGTTCAGGAACTGGCTCCACTCGGCCTCGGAGTAACCCTTGATTTTCTGCCCGCCGATGGTCAGGAACGGCAGCGACTTGTCGCCGCTGAGCCGCTGCAGGGCTTCCACGTCCTCGTTGCTGGCGATGGCGTATTCGGTATAGGGAATGCCACGCGCCTGCAGCATCAGCCGGCCGGCGTTGCACGGCACGCAGCCGGCGCCGGAATACAGCGTGACCGGATAACGGGCCACGACCTGGCGCAGTTCATAGGGCAGGTTGCTGTTCTGGGTGTTGGCATCCACCGGGCGGCCCGCGGCCGAACGCGCGGTCACGTTGGCAGCAGCGGCCGCCGCCGGGGGCTTGTCCGAGAACGTCACCTTGCCGTCCGGGCCCACGATGCGGTAGACCGTCTGCGCCTGGGCACCGGCCGCGCCGAGCAGCAGGGCTGCCGCATGGGCAATGGCAAGTGCCAGCTTGAGGTAATGCATGTGATCAATCCTTCCCTACAGTTACGCTCGCGCCATCGTTGGCCATGCCCTGGTGGCGCAGCAAGGCATCCAGCGTGGGTTCGCGGCCACGGAACGCCTTGAACGACTCCATCGCCGGACGGCTGCCACCGGCTTCGAGAATCGCCTGCCGGTATTTTCTACCGGTTTGCGCGTCTGGCAAACCGGAATCATCGGCGGTCTCCTCGAAGGCCGCATAGGCGTCGGCGCTGAGCACCTCGGCCCACTTGTAGCTGTAATACCCGGCCGCGTAGCCGCCGGCGAAGATATGGCTGAAGGTGTTCGGGGTGCGACTCCACGACGGCGGCCGTATCACGGCCACCTGCTCGCGGACCTGATCGAGCAGCGGCAGGATGTCGTCGGTGGGGGCATGCGTGCTGTGCAGCAGCATGTCGAACAGCGCGAACTCGATCTGGCGCAGGGTCTGCATGCCGCTCTGGTAGTTCTTCGCCGCCAGCATCTTGTCGAACAGGGCGCGCGGCAATGGCTCGCCGGTCTGCACATGGCTCGTCATGTGGCGCAGCACATCCCACTCCCAGCAGAAGTTCTCCATGAACTGGCTCGGCAACTCGACCGCGTCCCATTCGACGCCGCTGATGCCCGAGACCTGGCGCTCGTTGACCTGGGTCAGCATGTGGTGCAGCCCGTGGCCGAACTCGTGGAACAGCGTGATGACATCGTCGTGGGTCAGCAGCGCATCCTGCCTGCGGCCGTCCTTCATCACGCCTTGCGAGAAATTGCATACCAGGTGGGCCACCGGGGTCTGCAACTGGCGGTTGTCGGGCCGCAGCCACCGGCCGCGCACGTCGTCCATCCAGGCGCCGCCGCGTTTTCCGTCCCGGGCCGTGGTGTCGAGGTAGAACTGGCCGACCAGTCCGGTGCCCGCGCGTTCGATCCGGTAGAACGCTACGTCGGGGTGCCACACGGGTGCCTGGTCCGGACGGATCTCCACGTCGAACAGCGTCTCGACGATCTTGAACAGCCCGGCCAGGACCTTGGACAGCGTGAAGTACTGCTTGACCTCCTGCTCGCTGAACGCATAACGGTCGTGCTTGAGCTTTTCGCCGATGTAGGCCCAGTCCCAGGGTTGCGGATCGGCCAGGCCCAGTTCCCGGGCCGCGAACGCACGCATGTCGGCCAGGTCCTGCTGTGCAAACGGCCTGGCCCGCGCCGCCAGGTCATGCAGGAACTCGATCACGGCCTCGGGCGAGGGCGCCATCTTGGCCGCGAGCGAGAGTTCGGCGAAATGGGTAAAACCAAGCAGCCGCGCCTCTTCCTGGCGCAACGCGAGGATCTCGCGGATCAGTCCGGTGTTGTCGTAGGCGCGCAGGTCCTCGGGCGCCTGCTCCGACGCACGCGTGGCATAGGCCCGGTACATCTGTTCGCGCAGCGCCGTCGAATCGGCGAACTGCATCACCGGCAGGTAACACGGCAGTTTCAGGCCGAGCTTGTGTCCGTCGCGCCCCGCCGCCTTGGCGGCCTCGCGGGTGTTGTGCACGACGTCTTCGGGCACACCGGCCATGGCGTCGCTGTCGACGTACAGGCTGAACTTGTCGGTCGCGTCGAGCGCGTTCTCGCTGAATTTCTGGCTCAGTTCGGCCAGGCGTTCCTGGATCGCGGAAAACCGCTGCTTGTCCTTGCCGACCAGCTCGGCGCCGCCGAGCACGAAGTCGCGCAAGGCATTCTTGCGCGCCTGGTGTTGCTCCGCATCGAGCGTGGCTTCCGGCATCGCCTTGTATTTGGCATACAGCCGTTCGTCCGAACCCAGCGTGGTCCAGAACTCGGTGACCTTGGGCAGGCTGGCGTTGTAGGCCTCGCGCAGCGCCGGTGTGTCGGCCACGCTGTTGAGGTGGCTGACGGCCCCCCACGCCAGGCCGAGCCGTTCGGTGGCCACGTCCAGCACCGACGCCACGGCGCTCCATTCGGCCGGGAAGTCCGCCTGCGTGACCGTCTCGAGCGCGGTGCGGGCCTCGGTGAGCAGCTGGTCGATCGCCGGTGCGACGTGATCCGGCGTGATCTGGTCGAATTGCGGCAGTCCGCCGCTTTGCAATAGTGGATTCATGGTGTCAGGCACAGGCGGTGGCGGTGGCGACCGACGCGCCACCTGGGAAACATGTCGGGGTCGGGAGACCAGTTTACAAGGCCGCGGCGGCGCGTTGCGCAGCCTCCACCGTATTGACCAGCAGCATGGTGATCGTCATCGGCCCCACGCCACCGGGCACGGGCGTGATGAACCCGGCCACGTCGCGCACGCCGGCGTAGTCGACGTCGCCGCACAACTTGCCTTCATCGTTGCGGTTCATGCCCACGTCGATGACGATCGCACCGGGTTTGACCATGTCGGCCGTGAGGACGTTGCGCCGGCCCACGGCGGCCACGACGACATCGGCCTGCAGCGTATGGTGCTTGAGGTCGGCCGTCGCGCTGTGACAGATGGTGACGGTCGCGTTCTGTTGCAGCAGCATCAGCGCCATGGGCTTGCCCACGGTATTGCTGCGCCCGATCACCACCGCGTGCTTGCCGCGCAGCTCGATGCCGGTCGAGGCGATCAGCTTCATGCAGCCATACGGCGTGCAGGGGTTGAAGCCGGGCAGGCCGGTCATCAGTTCGCCGGCGCTGAGCGTCGAATAACCGTCGACGTCCTTGGACGTGGCGATGGTCTCGATCACGCGATGCGGGTCGATGTGGCGCGGCAGCGGCATCTGCACCAGGATGCCGTGGATGGCCGGGTCGGCGTTGAGCGCCGTTATGCGTGCGAGCAGGTCGTCCTGGCTCAGGCTGGCGTCGTATTTCTCGAACACCGAGTGCAGGCCGGATTCTTCGCAGGCCTTGATCTTGTTGCGCACATAGACCTGGCTGGCCGGGTCTTCGCCGACCAGGATCACCGCCAGGCCCGGGCGCACGCCCTTGCGGGTGAGTTCGCCGGCACTTGCCGCGACGTCTGCGCGCAGCTGCCGCGAGATCGCGATGCCGTCGATGATCCGGGCCGTGGGTCGTTCTGTCATCGTTTCAGGTCTTGGTGGCGTTCTGGCCCAGCGCGATCTTGAGCAGGTCGGCGACCGTGTTCGCGTTGAGTTTTTCCATGATGTTGGCGCGATGGGCCTCGACGGTCTTGATGCTGATGCCCAGGTCGTCGGCCATCTGCTTGTTGAGTCGCCCGGCCACGATGCGTTCGAGCACCTGCGATTCCCGCAGGGTCAGCTTCGACAGCAGCGCGTCGCGGCTGGCGGCGAGCTGGTGTTCGGCAAACGTGCCCTTGGCGTGTTCGAGCATGCGCTCGACCAGGCGCAGCAACTGCTCTTCCTTGAACGGCTTCTGGATGAAGTCCATCGCGCCTTTTTTCATCGTGTCCACCGCCATCGGCACGTCGCCGTGACCGGTGATGAAGACGATGGGCAGAGGGGAGTGGTGCTCGAGCAGGCGGTTCTGCAGTTCGAGCCCGGTCATGCCGCCCATGCGGATGTCGACGATCAGGCAAGCGACTTCGCGCGGGTCGTAGCGGCTGAGGAAGGACTCCGCGGAGTCGAAGCAGCGCACCCGGTAGTCCTTGCCCTCGAGCAGCCACTGGAGCGAGTCTCGGACGGCTTCGTCATCGTCGACGACGTAGACAGTACCTTTTTTCGGTATCAAACTCATGCGGCTATCCTGGGGACTTGATCGGTTTGCGCTCGGGTTCCGCCCCGATGCTGACGGGTTCGCCAACGGGCAGCCAGAACGAGAATCGGCAACCCGCAACGAGGTCGTCATTGTAGAGGTTCTCCGCCCGTATCCTTCCCTGGTGCGATTCGACGATGGAACGGCACAGGCTCAGGCCGATGCCCATGCCGTAGCTCTTGGTCGAGTGGAAGGCTTCGTACAGGCGGTCCAGCACCTCGGACGGCAGCCCTCCGCCCGAATCGAGCACCGAGAACTCGACCAGCTGCCGGCCGTCGACGACGGTCTGCACGACGGTCAGCTCGACCTTGCGCTGCGCGGTCGGGCGCTGCGCGCTGTCGACCGATTCGGCCGCGTTCTTGAGCAGGTTGATCAGCACCTGCTCGATCAGGATCGGGTCGACCATGAGCATGGGCAGGCGCGGGGCGACCTGGCAGGTCAGCCGCACGTTGCGCCGGCGCAGTTCGATCTCGGCCAGTTCGACCGCCTCGTCGACCATGTCGGCGACACGCGACCAGGAGCGCTTGGGTTCGCTGCGTTTCACGAACGAGCGGATGCGCTGGATGATCTGGCCCGCGCGCTGGGCCTGGCGCGCCGTCTTCTCCAGCGCGTCGAGCAGGTCCTGTTGCGAGATCTGCTGCGACTGGATGCGCGAGACCATGCCCTGGCAGTAGTTGCTGATCGCGGTCAGCGGCTGGTTCAGTTCGTGCGCCACGCTGGAGGCCATCTCGCCCATGGTGATGAGCCGGCTGGCGTTCTGCGCACGGTCGGCCTGCGCCGCGGCCTGTTGTTCGGCCAGGCGGCGCGCGGTGATGTCGGTGGCGATGACCATCTGCGCCAGCCGGCCGTCGACCCAGCTCAGGTAACGCGTGCGGACCTCGAGCCAGCGCCCGAGTTCGCTCAGGTAGATCTCGGCGTTCTCCGGCTCGGCTTCGGGCAGGACGTCGGTGGGCAGGCCGACGAACGAATCGACATGGTCCAGCGATTCGTCGTTCACCGTCTGGGTCGGGATGCCGGCCTGCGCCACCAGCCGCAGGTGTCCGTCCGTCTGGTTGCCGAACCACAGCCGGTACAACTTGTTGGCGAACAGCATCTCGTCGCTGCCCAGCGGCGCCACCGAGATCGACGCATCCAGCGCCTCGAGCACGGTCGTGAAACGTTCGAACGATGCCGACAGCTGTTCGCGGATCCGGTTGGGTTCGGTGATGTCGGTCATCGCCGTGATCCAGCCGGTCTGCGTGCCGCGCGCATCGATCAACGGCGAGACATAGAGCCGGGCGTCGAACAGCGAATTGTCCGGCCGCTTGACACGCATCTGCACGCCGCCGGGGGTGGCCGCCTGGCCGGAGAGTTCGGTGCTGAGCAGCTGGCTCAGGTTTTCGTGGTCGGTGTCGGGCCAGTAGGGAAACGGGGCCGTGCGTCCGACCAGTTCGGACTCCTTCCAGCCGGTCATCTGGCAGAACGCGGCGTTCACGTAGGTGATGCGGCCCTGCAGGTCCATGGCCCGCATGCCGGTGAGCATCGAGTTCTCCATCGCGCGGCGGAAGTTCGCT
>JBFIDI010000255.1:0-8230 GCA_041581405.1 Burkholderiaceae bacterium | reverse complement strand
GACCTGCCCGCAGCCGCCCGGGTGCCGCGCGGCGATGCGTTCGCGCAGCGGCGCGCGGCCGATGATGGTCGTGTAATGCGTGTCGCCCGCACGCAAGGCCGCGGCGGCGCGTTCGGTGACGGCCTGCGGCGCGGCGAATTCCGGGTCGCCGACGCTGAGCACGATCACGTCCTCGCCGCGGGCCGCGGCCGCGTTGGCCTGGGCGTGGATCTGCCAGGCATCGACGCGGCTGCCGCCGATGCGGGTCACGAGAGAGGAGAGTTTCATCGGGAATCATCCATCAGGATCGGTTCGTGTTGTCGGCGACGGCGGTCAGCGCATGCTGCGCACCATGCGCCAGGGATTGAACCCGGTGATCAGCGCCGTGGCCAGCAGGATCAGCAGGCTGCCGGGCAACATGCCGGCGGTGACCGGCTCGCCCAGGAACAGGCTGCCCCAGGTCACGCCGAACAGCGGAATCATGAACGCGGCCGAGGTGGCGGCGCTGGCCGGGATCTCGCGCATCAGGCGCATGCTGATCCAGTACATGAAGCCGGAGGTCACCAGCCCGAGCAGGGCGACCGCCAGCCAGACGCCGGTGCTCGGCTGCATCGTCGGCACGGCCACGCCGACCGGGATGGCCAGCGCCAGCGCGGCCGCGATATGGATGGTCGCGGCCGCGGCCAGCGGTGGGTGGCGGGTCGAGGCGCGTTTCATGAAGGTCGTTCCGATGCCGTAACAACCGGCCGCGGCGGTGCAGGCCAGCGCGGCCAGGATCACCTGCGGCGTCGCATCGACCGGGCCGAGCTGCACCAGCAGCGCCACGCCGGCGAACCCGGCCACGCAGCCGAGCAGGCTGCGCACGGTGATCTTCTCGTCGCCGGCGATGGCGGCGCCCAGCACGCCGAACACCGGGGCCGTGGCATTGAGCACGGCCGAATAACCGGCGGGCAAGGTCAGCGCCGCCCAGTTGAACAACACGAAAGGCGCAACCACGGTCAACAGGCCGAGCGCGGCCAGCGGCAACCAGGACGCGCGGTCGGGCCAGCGTTCGCCCAGCATGCGCATCAGCAGGGCGAGCACCAGCGCCGCCAGCGCGCAGCGGATGCCGGCCAGCGCCATCGGCCCGAACGCTGGACTGGCGATGCGCAGCAGCGGGAACGACGCGCCCCACAGGGCGGACATCGCGATGAGCTGGACGAAGTGACGGGTCTTCAAGACAGGGAGCGGCAGAAAGAAGGGAGGCGCAACGCGCCGACCGGGCGTGACAGCGTGATTGTCACGCAGCCGTGCCGCGGGACCCTACACTGCGTCGATTCCCCCGTTTCGCCGATCCCTGGATCGCACCTTGCCCCATGTCCGACGCCCATCACGCTCTTCCCCCGCTTCCGGCCCTGGCCACCCGCATCGCCGCGACGCTGCGCGCGCGAGGCCAGACGGTCGCCGTTGCGGAGTCGGCCGCGGGCGGCCTGGTCTCGGCCGCCTTGCTCGCGGTGCCGGGCGCATCGGCATATTTCCGCGGCGGCGCCGTCGTCTATTCGCGACGCGCGGGCAAGGCGCTGCTCGGACTGCGGGCCGCCGATCTCGCCGGCATGCGGGGCGAAACCGAGCCCTTCGCCGTGCTCGTGGCCACGCGGATGCGCGAGAACCTGCACGCGACCTGGGGACTGGGCGAAAGCGGAGCGGCGGGCCCGTCGGGCAGCCCGTATGGCGATGCGCCCGGACGTGTCTGCCTGGCCGTCGTCGGCGAGGCCGCCACGAGCCGGACTGTCGAGACCGGAATCGCGGACCGGTCGCAGAACATGGATCTCTTCGCGCGCCAGTTGTTGTGCCTGTTCGACGAGATCCTGCGGTCGCAAGAGACGGATTCCCGGCCCTTGCCTTGATACGCGCAGCGGCACGGCGATCGAGCAAGCCGATGTCGCGTCGACGCTCCCCGAGCATATTGCGCCAGTACCTCGCTGGCTGAGCAAGGCTGTCGGCAGCACTCGCAGCCGGGCGCGCGCGCCTTGAACGAAAAGGCTGCCGCATCGACCGATTCGTTCAAGCCGGGCGGTCGGTGCATGCGAACAATCCAGGACATCAGCAACCCTTGGAGTCTCCCGTGTCCGATTACGCCACCCGCATCAGACCCAGTGTCCAGTGCGAACTCGACGCCGCGGCGCTCGCCGAGCAACGCGGTCATTTCTTTTCCGCATTGCAGCACCTGCAACGCGCCCATGTGCTGGGCCAGGTATCGACAGCGCTGCATGTCGGCATCCACTGGCGGATGTTCCGGTTCGCCGTGCGCAATGGCGCGTCGGGCGCGGCGTTCGGCCAGGCCTGGCGCACCCTTGCCGCCGCGTTGTTCACCGCCCTCAGGCTCGTGCCCGAGGGCAATACCGGTGACACGGGCGTCAGCGGTTTTCGACGCATGCCCGTGGCCGACGACCTGCAGGCACTCATGGACGCCGCACGTGCCTGATGCAGGCCCAGACCAGGAAACGATCATGAAACGCACAATCCCCTTGTCCGTCGGCGCCGCCATGATGGCGTTGCTGCTCGGCGGCTGCATCACCCAGGCCAAGGAGCCCGACCTGGCGCTGGACAAGACATCCGTTGCCGGCGCCTATCGCGTGACCCTGGTGCCGCCGGATCACACGCCTGCCATCAACCAGATGCACAGCTGGAAGCTCCGGCTGCAAGACCCGTCGGGCGCGCCGGTGACGGGTGCCCGTTTCGTCGTGGACGGTGGCATGCCGCAACATGGTCATGGCCTGCCGACGCAGCCGCGCATCACGCGCGAAATCGAAGCGGGAACCTACCAGCTCGATGGAATGAAGTTCAGCATGACGGGTTGGTGGGAGCTCAAGCTCGGTGTCGCCAGCGAGCTGGGCTCCGACACGGTCACCTTCAACATGATGGTGAACAACGCAGTATCGAACCGTTGAGGTGTCGCATGGCCTTTGTCGGACGATTCGCATTCATCGCGACCTGCGCGGCCATGGCCGCGGCCCAGGCCGTGCTGGCGGGGACCGCACCTGGCGAGATCACCGTGCCGGCGCGGGATCATTGGACGGCCCGGGAAGTCGCCGTGCTCGCTTCGATGCAGCTGCCGGCCGCGGGCGCGCGGCCTGTCGATCCGTCGAATGCCTACGAGCGGCTCGCGGAGGCGGCGGACCTGGGCCGCGCGCTCTTCAATGACCCGCGTCTGAGCAGAAACGGTACGGTCGCATGCGCCACCTGCCATGACACCCGGACGCAGTTCGAAGACGGGCGGCAGGTCGGCCAGGGTCTGGGCCAGGGCAAGCGACGTACCATGCCGGTCATGGGTGCCGCACACGCGCCCTTCCTGTTCTGGGATGGTCGCAAGGACAGCCTCTGGTCGCAGGCGCTGGGCCCGCTGGAGGATGCCGCCGAGCACGGCGGCAACCGGGTCCGGTTCGCGCGGCTGTTGCAGGCACATTACCGGGACGCGTATCGGAAGGTGTTCGGCGACATGCCGGAGCTCGGCAAGCTGCCGCAGGACGCCGCGCCTCATGGCACGGACGCCGAACGGGCCGCCTGGAAGACCATGTCCGATGGCAGCCGCGATGCGGTGAACCGGGTGTTCGCGAATATCGGCAAGTCGATTGCGGCCTACGAGCGACAAGTCTCCTATGGGGAGTCCCGCTTCGACCGGTATGTCCGGGCGACGGCCATGGGCGACGGCCGCGGCCAGCAGGTATTCACGCCGCAGGAGGTTCGTGGGCTGCGCCTGTTCCTGACGAAAGGGCAATGTGTCAGCTGCCACAACGGACCTCTGCTGACCGACCACGCCTTTCACAACACCGGCGTGCCGCCCCGGGACGCCGGCAAGCCCGACCGCGGACGGGCGGACGGACTGACGAGACTGCTCGACGACGAATTCAACTGCCTGGGCCGATACAGCGATGCGCGGCCGGAGCAATGCGGGGAGTTGCAGTTCCTGGCCATCAACGATCCGAGGCATCTCGGCGCCTTTCGAACGCCGAGCCTGCGCAATGTCGCCGCGCGGTCGCCTTACATGCACGCCGGGCAGTTCGCGACGCTCGAGCAGGTCGTGCAGCACTACGCCGCCTCGCCGCGGGCCGTCATCGGACACAGTGAACTGGCTCGTGCGGAACACGGACACACGGACCGGCAGGTCATCCGACTGACCGCCACCGACGTGCGGGACCTGGAGGCCTTCCTCGGCACGTTGACCGGACCGGTCGTTCAGCCTCGATGACCGGGTGACTCTCGCGCGGCAGTGGTGAGCGGGCCTTTCATCTGCAACACCGACGGAGGTGTCCCGAACATCGCACGAGACGTCCGGGACAGATGGGCCGAATCGGCGAAGCCGGCAGCGTGGGCTGCCATCGACAGGTTCTCGCCTTGCATCAGCAGCACCCAGACCTGCAGCAGCCGGCGCCAAAGCACATAGGTCCGCAGCGGCATGCCGGTTTCCTGCACGAACAAGTGCCTGAAACGGCTTGGTGACAGATGGGCCGAACGGGCCACTTCGGCCAGGGTCACCGGCTCGTGGACCCGCTGTCGGATGAACTCGACAGCGGCCAGTACGCGCGGGTCCGAGGGCTCGCGCGCATCGGTATGGGAGATCTGCCGCACGAGCTCGCGGAAGATCGCCTTGACGGCGTCCAGGCTCCTTTGTGTGTACCAGGCGCGGTACAGGCGACTGGAGATCACGGCCAGGGTTTCGGCGTCGAGAATCTCGGGGCCGGTTCGCAACCGGGCGGTGAGGGTCTTGCCCTCCGGGGTCTCGGGCTCGATGAAGATCACGGCGACCCATTGGCAGTCGGTCACGTCGATGCTGTGGACCGTGCGTGACGGAATCAGTGCCGCGGGACAGGCGTGCCAGGGCCCGTTGCGCCCGAACTGGACGCGCAGGCCCTGCGGCGCGCCGATCACCAGCTGGATGGCGTAATGCGCATGCGGCGCCAATGCGCCAGTGCCGCCACCAATGAAGGCGCACCCACCCGTCCAGGCGACGAAGTCGCCCTTGTATTGTTTGACGGAAGGGGTGTCCATGATCGATGGTGGAAGCTCGCATTCTTGCAAGCTAGCGCTTGCGCGGCAATGGCGATCGTTCTGCGACCGGGAGCGATCGACGGCAGGCGCCGATTCCCAGTCGCATGTACATGCCGTCCAGCGCGCATCATGCCGGCCCCCGGCTCCGATCGGCAAAGTGACGCAACCAGATCTGCGTTCGCGCGCGGTCGCGTTCTTCGTAGGCCCGGATGGCCGGCCCGAGTGGGCCGACCTCCGGTGAGTCCGTGTCCGTGCCGATCGCGGTCAGGCGCATCGTGTACCACGCGGTGATGCCGCCTTCGGGCGCGTCGACGAATCGGGGAAAGTCCGGCTCGTGTTCCTGCCCCCTTTTCCAGAGATCGGGCAGGGAAGGCTCCAGCACCAGCGCACGCGCGAGACCGACGATGTCGACCGTGCCGCTGGCCACGGCGTGCTCGGCCTGCGCGCGGGTCTTGAAGCCTCCCGTCAGCATCAGTGGCCGGGTCGTCGCCGCGCGTGCGCGTTGCGCGAAGTCGATGAAATATGGGCCTGGTCGCAGCCCGTCGGAGGCGGACTTGGCTCCGGGGAAATACGTCCCGCCGCTGATGTCGATCAGGTCGACCGACGTGCGGTCCAGCGCCGCCACCACGACGAGCGCATCGGCCTCGTCGAAGCCGCCCACGAGCTGGTCGGATGCATTGAGTTTCATGGCAATCGGAAAATCCGGGCCGGTTGCGGCGCGGGTTGCGTCGATCGTCTCCAGCAGCAGTCGCATACGATGGGCGAGGGGACCGCCGTATGCGTCGCTGCGCTGGTTGAACAGCGGCGACAGGAACTGGCTCAGCAGGAACCCGTGCGCCGCGTGGATCTGCACGCCGCCGAAACCGGCCTGGCGTGCCAACCGCGCCGTTCGCGCGAAATCCGACGGCACGCGGCGGACCTCGTCGCCTGGCATTTCCGCGCAGCGCAGGCCGGGCAACCGGAGTGCGCTCGGGCCCTTGGGGGTGCTGGTCGGCGCATGGGCCAGCGCCCCGGCATGGCCGAGTTGCAGCCACAGCTGGGTGCCGTTTTCGCTGCCGCACCGGGCAAGCCTGCGGAAGCGCTCCAGGTCCGACGACTCGTCGAGCACCAGGTTGCCGGGTTTCTCGGCATATGCCGGGTTGCCCTGCACCTCGCCGATGATGGACACGGCCGTGCCGCCCGCGGCCCAGCGCTGGTACAGCCGGGACTGCTCCGCCGTCGGGTGGCCGGTGCCGTCACCGAGGGAGTCCGACATCGCCGATTTCGCGATCCGGTTCTTCAGCGTGACGCCACATGGCAGTTGGACCGGCTCGAACAGATGTCGCTGCCGGGGTCGACGATGCTCCATGAGGACATTGTCCGGCCTTCATGCATGTGCACCAAGGCGCGCGCCGATGCAACGCGAGGCCGCGTTCGAGCGCGATCCAGGCCTGCGCGCATGGGGCTTGCCGCCCGACGCGCAGGCAAGAAGGAATTCACGCGCTGCCGCTCGATATCGACAGGATCCGCGATGCCGCGTATCTTCGACGTCAAACATGTCGACCGGCGACATGGACCGCTGGCACCGCGCACCGATGACAGGACACCAGGAGACAGACGATGGAAAGAGAACTCGACGGCAAGGTGGCGGCCGTCACCGGAGCGGCTTCGGGCATCGGGCGGGCCAGCGCCGAAATGATGCTCGCCGCCGGTGCACGGGTGGTGATGGTGGACCGCGACGCGGCGGCGTTGCAGGCGCTGCGCGGCCGGCACGGCGACAGGGTGGTCTTGCTCGTCGTCGACCTGCTCGATCCGAAGGACTGCGCGAGCCTGTTGCCGCGCGTGCTGGAGGCGGCGGGCCGGCTCGACATCCTGCACGCCAATGCCGGCTCGTACATCGGCGGCGACCTGGTCGACAACGACACCGATGCGATCGACCGGATGCTGAACCTCAACGTCAACGTCGTGATGAAGAACGTGCGCGACGTGTTGCCGCACATGATCGCGCGTGGCAGCGGCGATATCGTCGTCACGAGTTCGCTGGCGGCCCATTTCCCGACGCCGTGGGAGCCGGTCTATGCGTCGTCCAAGTGGGCGATCAACTGCTTCGTGCAGACGGTGCGCCGCCAGGTGTTCAGGCACGGCATCCGCGTCGGCTCGATCTCGCCCGGCCCGGTCGTCAGCGCCTTGCTCGCCGACTGGCCGCCGCAGAAGTTGCAGGAAGCACGCGACGCGGGCAGTCTGCTGGAACCGGAAGACGTGGCCGAGGTGGTGCGGTTCATGCTGACCCGGCCGCGCGGCATGACGATCCGCGACGTGGTGATGATGCCGACCCAGTTCGACCTGTAACGCGCGTCACCATGATCTCGGCGACGGGCGACGGGCGACGGGCGACGGGCGACGGGCGACAAGGCCAGTCGCGACAACGGATGCTGCCGGTCGTGGCAGCCACCCCGCGCGGGCCCGGTCCGCCTAAGACACCACCTGGTAATACAGGTTCTGCGGATGCCTCGCCTGCGCAAAAAACACCCAGCGCTCGGCGATCAGGCCCGGCGCCTGCACTAGCACGGCCAGCACCCACGGCCAGGTGTCGTGGCTGGTGATGGCCCAGAACATCAGCGCGGCCGGGACGGCAAAGGCCAGCAGCTGGAAACCGACGCGGGCATTCTTCATCGCCGCCTGGGACGCGCCGTGGAAGAACTCCCGCGTATTGAAGGCGCCCGCCGACATGCCCATGGATTTCTGCACCAGCGTGGGTGACTGGATGCCGGTGGCCGACTGCAGCGTGGACTTGTGGCGGATGCCGGCATTGCGGCGCAGCGCTGCGACCCGGGTGATCCAGGCCGCGAGGGTCACGCCGAGTGCGGACGCCCCGTTGGCGGCGATCAGGTTGGCGCCGCCGCCGAGCAGCACGGCCAGCGCGCAGGCCAGCAGCAGTCCCGAGGCCAGGCCGATCAGCGTGAAGTTGACGATGGTCAGCGGGTGGGCCCACTCCTCGATGAAGCGCAGGCAGGCATAGATCATCGCGGTGCAATACCACAGCACGATCGCGCCGACGATGGCCAGCACCGGAAACACCACGCCGAAACGCGGGCCCGAACCGCTGCGTTCGACCAGCCACCAGAGCCCGACCAGCGCGATGAAGGCCGGCAGCACGATGACCTCGCGCGACATCCACGAGGTGCGCCACATCAGCACCGCACGCCAGGCGCGCATCTTGCGGCCCAGGTGCAGGAAGGACGCG
>JBFIDI010000254.1:0-8257 GCA_041581405.1 Burkholderiaceae bacterium | reverse complement strand
TGCAGGTAGGCGTGCACCGAGCGGATGCCGGTGGAAGGGGTGGCGGACACGGCGGAGTTCAGCGTCGAGGGTGGTGTGTCGGAGAACGACCGAAGGGCCGCAGCGTCGCTTGCGGCCCTTCGACAGGCTCAGGGAGGCGAACGGCGGGCTGCGTCTGGCACGCCTGCCGGTTCGTGCGGGTTCACTTGTAGCCGCGCAGCAGCCGGTCGGCTTCGCGCTGCGCGTCCTGCATCGCCTGGGCCGGCGTCTTGGTGCCGGTCAGCGCGGCCTGCAGGCCGTCGTTCAGCGCCTTGGTCACGCGCTGGTTGTCATGCGTGGAGAACTCGGACAAGGCATGGGGGAGCTGGTCGCGCGCCACCACGGCCGGCGGGAAGTCGCGGCCGTATTTGCGCAGCGTGTCGGTCAGGTAGGCGGCCTCCGACGTGGCGACGTAACCGGTCTCCATGCTCCAGCGCGCCGCGCGTTCCGGGTGCGTGATCCACTTGACGAACCTGAACGCCGCCTCCTGCTGCGCCGGTGTCGACTTCTTGAAGATGTAGAAGTTGCCGCCGCCGGTGGGCGAGCCGCGCCGCTTGCCGGCCGGCAACATGGCTACGCCGAAGTCGAACTTGGCGTTGTTGCGCACGTTGGTCAGGTTGCCGGTGGTGGTCCACATCATCGCGACCTTCTTCTCGAAGAAGTCCTTGGGCGTGGTGCCCCATTCGACGATGCCCGCAGGATGGACTCCCTGCTTGGCCAGGTCGACCCAGTACTGCAGCGCCTCGATCACCTTGGGGTCGTCGAACTTCACCGCATTGCCCGCGTCGTTGGCCATGACCACGTCGTTCTGGATCGCCAGCGCCTGGAACAGCCAGTACGGGAAACCGCTGGACGGGATCTGGATGCCGTATTGCGTGACCTTGCCCGAGCCGTCCTTGACCGTGAGTTTCTTCGCGTAGTCGGCCATCTCGGCCCAGGTCTGCGGCGGCTTGTTCGGATCCAGGCCCGCCGCCTTGAACGCCTCCTTGTTGTAATACAGCACGATGGTCGAGCGCTGGAACGGAATGCCCCAGGTCTTGCCGCCGGTCTGGCTGTTGAGCATGAAGGCCTTGTAGAAGCTGCCCATCCATTTCTTGTCGTCGGCGGTCTTGGCGAAGTCGTCGAACGGGATGATGGCGTCCTCGTCGATCAGCGTGAACATGTCGGTCGACAGCAGCACCGAGGTCACCGGCGGCGTGCCGGCCTTGTGCGCGGTCAGCGCCTTGACGATGGTGTCCTGGTAGCTGCCGGCATAGATCGGCGTGACCTTGATCGACGGGTTCTCCTTCGTGAAGTCGGCCGCCAGGCCGTCGATGGTCGCCGTGATGGCGCCGCCGACTGCGACCGGGTAGAAGAAGGAAATCTCGGTCTGCGCCTGCGCGGCTGCGCCGAACGGCAGGCTGGCGGCGGCCAGCGCCGTGGCGGCGATCAGGCGGTTGAAGCTCTTTCTGTGCATGGATCTCTCCGGTGGGTGGTTGACGTGAGGAAAATCAGTCGAGCCGGCTGCCCGCGGCGTCGAAAAAGTGCTGCTCCTGCCGCGGCCAGCGCAGCTGCACCTGCTCGCCGGCGCGCAGTTCGCAGCGGCCGTCGGTGCGTACGGTGATCTGCTCGGAGCCGACCGCGCAGCGCAGCACCAGGTCCGAGCCCAGGTATTCGAGGCTGCTGACCCGGGCCGGCACGTCGCCACCGAGCGTGATCGCCTCCGGCCGCACCCCCAGCGTCGCGCCGCCATGACCGACATGCACGCTGCTGCCGGCGATGTTGCCTTGTTCGAGTTTCAGCAGGTTCATCGCCGGCGTGCCGATGAAACGCGCGGCAAAGGTGGTGGCCGGCATCGCATACAGCTGGCGTGGCGCCGCGGTCTGCTCGATGCGGCCCTTGTTGAGGAGCACGACCTGGTCGGCCATGCTCATGGCCTCGGCCTGGTCGTGCGTGACATAGACGACGGTCAGTCCCAGGCGCAGCTGCAACTCGCGCAGCTCGTGGCGCATCTCCTGGCGCAGCTGGGCGTCGAGGTTGGACAGCGGCTCGTCCATCAGGCAGATCTTCGCCTGCGCGACCAGCGCGCGGCCGAGCGCGACACGTTGCTGCTGCCCGCCCGAGAGCTGCGACGGCTTGCGCTCGAGCAGTTGGTCCAGGCCCAGCAGTTCGGCGGTCTCGCGCAGCCGCTTGTCGCGTTCGGCTTTCGGCACCTTGCGCACCGACAGGCCGAAGCCGATGTTGTCGGCCACGGTCATGTGCGGGAACAACGCGTAGTTCTGGAACACCATCGCGATGCCGCGTTGCGCCGGCGGAAATGCGGTGACGTCACGCTCGTTGACGAACACCTGGCCGCTGCTGGCCGACTCGAGCCCGGCAATGACGCGCAGCGTCGTCGACTTGCCGCAGCCCGACGGGCCGAGCAAGACGCAGAAGCTGCCTTCGGCGATGTCCAGCGAGATGCCGTCCAGGCCCTTGGTGCTGGCCCATTGTTTTGTGACGGACACAAGACGGATCGATGACATGCGGGCAGTATAAGGACGCCATGTGACCAAATGAAGACGCATTTTTGACAAGCCCGGACGGGGCGCTTCGTACAATCCGCCGGCGCAGCGCAGCATGTCGGTCCGCACGGGTGGCGACGGGGCGCCTTCCATCCCCCTGTTTCGGGAGTCACCCATGCATGCCCCCTTGCTCGCCCGTTCGCGCCGGACCCGTCGCACGCCTTTCACCGACCGCGTCACCGCGGCGGGGGTCAAGGCCTACACGGTCTACAACCACATGTTGCTGCCGGCGGTGTTCCGCTCGGTCGAGGAGGACTACCACCACCTGAAGTCGGCGGTGCAGTTGTGGGACGTGGCCTGCGAACGCCAGATCGAACTGCGCGGCCCGGACGCCGAGCGGCTGCTGCAGATGACCAGCCCGCGTGACCTCTCGCGCATGGCGACCGACCAGTGTTATTACGTGCCCATCGTCGACGTCAACGGCGGCATGATCAACGATCCGATCGTGCTCAAGCTCGCAAGCGACCGGTTCTGGGTCTCGATCGCCGACAGCGACCTGATGTATTACTACAAGGGCCTGGCCGGCGGTTTCGGCATGGACGTGCAGGTAGCCGAGCCCGACATCTCGCCACTGGCGATCCAGGGGCCGAAGACCGACATCCTGGTCGAGCGGCTGTTCGGCAAGGACATCCGCGAGACGAAGTTCTTCCGCCACAAGACCATCAGCTTCCAGGGCCAGGACATGGTCATCGCGCGTTCCGGCTGGTCACGCCAGATCGGCTTCGAGATCTACATGGACGGCACGCAGCACGGCCCCGCGTTGTGGGACCACATCATGGCCGCGGGCGAAGACCTGGACATCCGCGCCGGTTGCCCGAACGGCATCGAACGCATCGAGGCCGGGCTGCTGAGTTACGGCAACGACGTGACGCTGGAGAACACGCCGTTCGAGGCCGACATGGGCAAATACGTGCAGCTCGACCGGGTGCCGACCTGCCGCGCCCGGGCCGCGTTGCTGGACAAGCAGGTGCCGGACCGGCAACTGCGCGCCGTCGAGATGTCGGGCGATCCGCTGCCGGCCTGCACCGAGATCTGGCCGTTGACCACATCCGGCGGCCAGCATGCCGGGCACATCGGCTCGGCCGCGTATTCGCCGGACTTCAAGACCAACATCGGTATCGCGATGGTCGAGGCGGCGTATTGGGACGCCGGCACGACGCTGGTCGTGCAGACGCCGGTGGGCAAGCGGGACGTGCTGGTGCGGGCGAAGTACTGGATTTGAACGGCGTTCGAAGGGGCGGTCGAGCTGGCGAGCGACTCGACGCTGCAGGCCCCCGTCGGCATTGGCTGCTTGGCAGCTGTGGCATGCCGAAAACGGGCGCCGGCACCATCAGACTTTTGGGTGTGTGGCGAGGTCGATACAGTGGGGTCGTTGCGGGGTTTGACGGCAATTTGTCCACCTGCGACGATCCGGGGATGGGCAATTTATTCTTCGACGACAAGCACTTGGGGCACCTATTGATGTCCAGTTCATTTTTTGCAGCTGCCGTTTTATCGAGCAGGTAGTGCTCCATATACGTTCGACCTCACACCCCAAGCCGTTCCAGCAGGAGATTGCTACGTGAAAATGACAGCCGGCAGACGCGCGCTCGACAAGATCTACAAGCGGCGGGATCGCTACGAAATCCCAGAGTGGCAAAGAGGCGAAGTCTGGGACGAAGTCCGAAAGAAGGCGCTTGTTGATAGCGTCCTTCGTGGGTGGAAGCTGCCGAAGTTCTACTTTGTTCGCCTCAACGACGAAGACTATGAAGTCGTCGACGGACAACAACGGCTCACAGCGATCTACGAGTTTTTCGCGAATACATTGCCCCTCGCGGAGGAGTCGGCGCAGGAGTTCGGTGGCCCTTTCTATAAGGATCTCAAGTCCAAAGTGTCCGACACCTTCGACGATTTTGAGATTGAGTACGATGAGATCGAAGATGCCACGGAAGAAGAGCTGAAGGAGTTCTTTCAGCGGCTTCAGCAAGGACTGCCGCTTACGAGCAGCGAGAAGCTAAACTCTGTTCATAGCAAGCTGCGTGATTTTTGCCAGAAGCTCGCAAAACACGCGTTCTTCACCGTTTCAGTTTCGGTCCCGGACACCCGCTTGGCACACTTTGACATCTCCGCCAAGGCTGCCGCAATTGAAGTCGAAGGAATTGACACCGGACTCCGTTTTGAAGACTTGAAGAAAGTCTTCACTACACAGAAGACCTTCTCGGCGACCTCAGCTGTAGGCAAGCGACTCCAGGCAGCACTGGACTTTCTTGCCAAAGTCTTCCCAAAGCGAAACCCGCAGCTCAAGAACCGCACCATCGTTCAATCTCTGATCACGCTCGCCTGCCGCCTCGTCGAAGCTAAGCCAAAGGCGGATCTATCACCAGAGGTTCGCTCATTCGTGGCACACTTTCTAGACGGACTGTCAACCCAGGTCGAGATGGGTCAAGCGGCGACCGACTACGACTACATTCGCTTCCAACGCTCCATCAATGCAAACGTCAAGGCCGGCGCACGGATTCGCCAAGAAGTGCTACTGAGGAAGGCTTTTCTGTTCGACTCAAAGATTGCAGAGGCCTTCAGTCCCGCCGCGATCGCTGCGAGCGGCGTAAAGCAGCGCGTTACGGAACTTGCCCAGGACGTTGCTGCAAAGATCGGTCGAATCAATTCTGCGTATGCTCACATTCATGGCGAGGATCTGTTCAAGGCCACAAACAAGACTACGCAAGCGCTCGCACGAATCGCAATGCCCATAGCAGACCTGGGTTCCTACACAACGTTGATAGACGACCTCTACTTTCTCTTTCGTGAGAGCCTCGGCCAGCGACTGGCAGACCGCATGCCTACTTCGTTCAGCGATGTGAATACCTTGCGAACCGATCTACAACACGATGTAGATCATGGTGAGGCGAAGAAGGTCAAGGCGAAGCAGAAGAAGATCGGTGAGACTTTCGAGAAGTACTCTGGCGTCAAGTCGCCGCAGTTGCTCGACCAAGAGCGCTTTGTTCTGGTCCAGGCAAACCTGCTGTCCGCCCTTGATCTTGACTTAGTCAATCTCTCTGTCGCCCAGTGATATCTAACCCCATCAGTCGACTCGGACACGTTGCGGCATGGCGCCGCGAGGCGCCGTTGGATATCCTGCAACTCGCGGCACCTTGCCGCAACGTGCCGGTCACCCACACGCTATCCCTCACCGAAAAGTGGGGCTGTGTGTTGACTGTGTGTTGACGGCCCCGTGTGTAGACTTTGCCTGTGGAGGTGCAAGTAGCATGAGTGCCAACCTAGTGGAAGAGCTTGCTCTTCGAGCCCAAGAGCTTACGCGCGATGAACGCGTACAACTGGCCGAGGAAATTCTTGCCACGATCCATGGCGTGGACGAAGAGGTCGATGCCGCGTGGGACGCGGAGATCAGGCACCGCATCGCGGAGATCGAGAACGGCACTGCTGAGCTCATTCCCGCCGAGGAAGTCTTCGCTCGGTTGCGCGGCCTTTCGACGTGATTCCGGCGCGGTTTCATCGCGCAGCGCTCGACGAACTTGAAGCCGAATGGGCGCGCTATGCGGACATCAACCCCATGCTCGGCGAAGCCTTCACTGACTCGCTGGAACAGGCACTGAAGATCGCCCGTGAGTTTCCTGGAATGGGGGCGCCCTATAAGTACGGCACCCGGCGCGTATTCCCCAAGCGCTTTCCGCACTCGATCGTATATGTCCATCGCAGGGACGAGATACTTGTTATCGCAGTGGCCCCGTTCAAGCGCAAACCAGCGTATTGGCGGTCGCGTGTCCGTGAGGGATGACTTCACGTGCCGATCGATGGCAGGCGGTCATCTGACATCGAAGGGCTAGCTGGAATCAACGGCTCGCGCCCGAGAGCCGGCCGTTCAGCGTGTTTCGACCCGCCTCAGGCCGGATTCGACCGCAAGCCGTACAACTGCCCGCCGATGATCAGGTATTCAACCCTGGCGAACATGTCGCCCTTTTCGTCCGGGAAGGTGTAGGCGACCGCCGACACGGTGTCGCCGACCTTGGGCTGGGGTACCTTCCACGCGTTGATGCGGGTCATCGGCGACAACTCGATGGTCCAGTCGCCGCGGCGGGTGGGCAGTTGAGCCGCTGCCAGTACCTTGGGACCGTCGACGTTGCTCGTTTGCGCCGGCACCGACAGGCTGGCCAGGTTGGCCGGCAACACGGCGTCGGCGGCGACGGTGACGACGATTTCCGCGTGCGGGTTCTGCCATTTGACGGCCTTGACCTTGCCGGCGAGGTAGATCGGCCGGGTCTGGTCGAAGCTCGACCAGCCGTGATGGGCCAGGGCGCTGCGGTGCATGGCGGCAAGGGCAAGGGCGCAGCCGGCCCCGGTGAGGATGTGACGACGTTGCATGGTGGTGGTCCTTTGGTCAGACATAGGCGATCCAGCGTCCGCAGGCGATCACGGCGATCCAGATCAGGATCGATAGACCCGCCTGCAGCCGAGTGGTTCCCCGCGCCGCGTCGATGGCGCCGCGGGCATGCAATACCGCCGCGTTGGTGCCGGCGGCGAACAGCAGGCCCATCTTGAGCACGAACGCCGGGTTGGCGATCAGGTCCGCCACGTTGGTGGCGAACATCGTGAGCCCGGATGCCGCGGCGAGCAGGAACCCGGCCAGTGTCCAGGGCAATACGCGACGCGCGAGCTGGCGCGGGTCCAGGCCGCGCAATCCGCCCAGGATCGCCAGGTCGACGACCCACAAGGTGCCGAACACCAGCGCCAGGCCGACGATATGTATCGTCTCCAGCGTCGGATAGGCGTAGGGGTGGACACGCAGCCAGACGATGGGTGCCCAGTGGTGCAGCGCGTCGAGCACGGCAGGGGGGGCGAGGGCTGCTGGCGCCGTCATGCGGTGTGGGGTGGTCGCACGGCCGGGTGCCCGTCGTGCCTATTTCAGGTTGCCGGACAGGAACTGCGCCAGCCGCTCGCTTTTCGGTCGCGCCAGGACCTCGGCCGGCACGCCTTCTTCCTCGATGCGGCCCTGGTGCAGGAAGATCAGGTGGTTGGCGACCTCGCGCGCAAACCCCATCTCGTGGGTGACGACGACCATGGTGCGGCCTTCCTCGGCCAGCGTGCGCATGACCTTGAGCACCTCGGTGACCAGTTCCGGGTCGAGTGCGCTGGTGGGTTCGTCGAACAACATGACCTCGGGCTCCATCGCCAGCGAACGCGCGATCGCCACGCGTTGCTGCTGGCCGCCGCTCATGTGGGCCGGGTAGCGGTCTTCCATGTTCGGCAGGTCGACCAGGGCCAGGTATTTGCGCGCCCTCTGGACAGCCTCGTCGCGCGGCACCTTCATCACGTGCACCGGTGCCTCGATGATGTTCTGCAGCACCGTCAGGTGGGCCCACAGGTTGAAATGCTGGAACACCATGGCCAGCTTGGTGCGCAGGCGCTGCAGCTGCCTGGCGTCGGTGGCATGCAGTTCGCCGGCCTTGCCCGGCGTGAGCGCCAGTTCCTCGCCGGCGACGATGATGCGGCCCTGGTTCGGCTTCTCCAGCATGTTGATGCAGCGCAGAAAGGTGCTCTTGCCCGAACCGGAACTGCCGATGATGCTGATCACGTCGCCGCCATGGGCCTCGAGCGACACGCCCTTGAGCACCTCGTTGGCGCCAAACCGCTTGTGGATGTCGATGGCCTGGAGCTTGAGTGTCTTGTCGTTCATGGCGGATTCGGTCTGTGGCGTCGCG
>JBFIDI010000253.1:0-8258 GCA_041581405.1 Burkholderiaceae bacterium | reverse complement strand
GCGCCTCCTTCGCCTACCTGCTGCTGCTGTTCGCCGTGGCCAGCCTGGGCGACCGGCGCGGCGCGCAGGGGCGCTCGCTGATCGGAAATGCCTGGGTCTATGCCTTGTCGATGGCGGTGTACTGCACCGCCTGGACCTACTTCGGCAGCGTCGGGCGCGCGGCCAGTGCCGGCATCTGGTTCCTGCCGATCTACCTGGGACCGACGCTGGCCATGGTGCTGGCATGGCTGGTGGTGCGCAAGATGCTGCGCATCGCCAAGAGTTACCGCATCACGTCGATCGCCGACTTCATCGGCAGCCGCTACGGCAAGAGCCCGCTGCTGGCGGGGCTGGTCACGCTGATCACGGTGGTGGGCATCATTCCCTACATCGCACTGCAGCTCAAGGCCGTGTCGGTCGGTTATGCGGTCATGACCACGCCGCTGGGCCAGCCGATGGCCGAACAAGGCGCGTGGTGGAACGACAGCACGCTGTATTTCGCGCTGGCGCTGGCCGGCTTCACCGTGGTGTTCGGCGCGCGCCGGCTCGACACCTCGGAACGCCACGAGGGCATGGTCGCGGCGATCGCGTTCGAGTCGCTGGTCAAGCTGCTGGCCTTCCTGGCGGTCGGCGTGTTCGTCACCTACGGCCTGTTCGGCGGCATGGCCGACATCTTCGCGCGCGCCCGTGCCGTGCCCGAACTGGCACGGCTGCTGGTGATCGAACCGCCGTTCGCCTACGGCCAGTGGTTCTCGCTCACGCTGCTGGCGATGCTGTCGGTGGTGCTGCTGCCGCGCCAGTTCCAGATCATGGTGGTGGAGAACGTCAACGAAGCACACCTGCGCCGCGCGGCCTGGGTGTTCCCGGCCTACCTGCTGCTGATCAACCTGTTCGTGTTGCCGGTGGCACTCGGCGGCCTGCTGCTGTTCGGCTCGGGCACCATGGACCCGGAGGCCTTCATCCTGTCGCTGCCGCTGGCCCACGGCCAGCCGGCACTCGCGCTGCTGGTGTTCGTCGGCGGCCTGTCGGCCGCCACCGGCATGGTGATCGTCGAGACCATCGCCGTCTCCAGCATGGTCTGCAACGACCTCGTCATGCCCTTGCTGCTGCGCACGCGCCGATTCGGCACACGCGCCGCCGGCAACCTGACCGGCCTGCTGCTGGGCATCCGGCGCGGCGCGATCTTCGTGGTCATGCTGCTGGGCTACAGCTATTTCCACCTGGCCGGCGAAGCCTATGCCCTGGTCAGCATCGGCCTGATCAGCTTCGCGGCGGTCGCGCAGTTCGCCCCGTCGCTGTTCGGCGGCATGTACTGGCGCGGCGGCACCCGGCTCGGAGCGATGGCCGGGCTGCTGCTGGGCTTCGCGTTGTGGGCCTACACGCTGATGCTGCCGTCCATCGCCAAGTCCGGCTGGTGGTCGACCGACTTCCTGGAATACGGGCCGTGGGGCATCACCTGGCTCAAGCCCGAGCAGTTGCTGGGCCTCGGCGGCCTGGACAACCTGACCCATTCGCTGTTCTGGAGCCTGACGGTCAACCTCGCCGCCTATGTCGGCCTGTCCTTGTGGCGCGGCCCCGCGCCGGCCGAGGCCAGCCAGGCGCTGCTGTTCGTCGAGGTGTTCAAGCGCAACCGCCAACGCGAGCCGGTGTTCTGGCGCGGCCGCACGCGGGTGCAGGACCTGGTGGAACTGGCGGCGCGCTTCCTGGGGCCGGCGCGCACCCAGGCCTTGTTCGCCGACTATGCCCGCCGCACCGGCGCGCAGCGCATCGAGCAGATCGTGCCGGACGCGCAACTCGTGCGCCATGTCGAGATCGCGCTGGCCGGCGCCATCGGCAGCGCGTCGGCGCGCGTCATGGTGGCTTCGGTCGCCGACGAGGACGCCCTGGTGCTCGAGGACGTCATGCAGATCCTGGACGAGGCCAGCCAGCTGCGGGCCCATTCGATCGAGCTCGAACAGAAATCGGCCTCGCTGGAGCGGGCGACCTCGGAGCTGCGCGCGGCCAATGCCCAGCTCAAGAGCCTGGACCGGCTCAAGGACGACTTCATGTCCTCGGTCACGCACGAGTTGCGCACGCCGCTGACATCGATCCGCGCGCTGGCCGAACTGATGGCCGACGACCCGGAGATGCCGCTGGCCCAGCGCCAGCAGTTCATCGGCATCATCGTCACCGAGACCGAGCGCCTGAGCCGTCTCGTCAACCAGGTGCTGGACCTGGCCAAGATCGAGTCCGGTCATGCGCAATGGCACAACACCGACGTCGACCTGGCGCAGCTGCTCGAGCAGGCGGTCCAGACCACGGCCGAGGTGTTCCACGAACGCGGCGCCCGGGTCGAACTGTCCGTGCCCGACCATCCGGTGGTGTTGCGCGCCGATCCGGACCGGCTGACGCAGGTGGTGCTCAATCTGCTGACCAACGCCTCCAAGTACGTGCCCGAGCAGACCGGCCGGGTGCGGATCACGCTGACGACGAACCGGCACGGCGCACGGGTGTCCGTCCATGACAACGGCCCGGGTATCGCGCCGTCGCAGCACACGCTGATCTTCGAGCGTTTTCACCAGATCCAGGACGACGGATTCCGCCCGCAGGGCACCGGTCTCGGGCTGCCGATCAGCCGCCAGATCGTCGAACACTTCGGTGGCCGCATCTGGGTCGATGCCGACGCAGGCCCCGGGGCCTGCTTGGTGTTCGAACTGCCGTGGAATACGATGGCATCGGACGAGCCGGCACAGACGTCTGCGACCGCCGCGCCGCCCGGGCGCGACCCCCCCGAACCGCAATGAGGCACGCCGCCATGGCACACAAGATACTGATCGTCGACGACGAACCCAACATCCTGATCTCGCTCGAATACCTGATGCAGCGCGAAGGCTTCGACGTCGCCGTCGCGCGCGACGGACTGCAGGCGATCGCGGCCATCGAGGCCGATCCGCCGGACCTCGTCCTGCTCGACGTGATGATGCCCGGCAAGACCGGGCTGGAAGTCTGCCAGCAGGTGCGCGCGCAGGACCGCCTGCGCGACGTGCGCATCATCATGCTGACCGCCAAGGGCCGCGAGACCGACGTCGCCAAGGGCCTGGCGCTCGGCGCGAATGCCTACGTCACCAAGCCCTTCTCCACCCGCGACCTCGTGGCCCAGGTACGCGAACTGCTGCAGGCCAAGGGCACATGACACCGGTTGCCACCCGTCCCCCGCAGGCCGGCCCATGCAGCTGAAGGTGCGCCGCTGGCTTGCGCTGCTGGCGCCGACGCTGGTGCTGGGGGCCTGGAGCGTGTTGCTCGCGGTCGTCGCCTGGACCGCATTGCCCGAAGACGCGCGTGTTGTCGTCGCACCGGCGCTCGAGACACTGATCGCGTTGGCCGTGCTGGCCTGGCTGATCGCAAGCGCCTTGCTGGCACGCGGGATGCAACAGCTGTTCCACGACCATGTGGACGCGCCGGCGCGGCTGCACGACCATGTGCGCATCCGCATCGGCGGCCAGACCCGCGAACCGCTGCCGCACGCAGGCAGCGCCGAGGTCCGCGCGCTGGCCGGCGCCATCGACACGCTGGCGAACCAGCGCAACCAGTTGCAGGACGACATCGCGCAGCAGGTGCGCGAGGCCAGCCGCAACGTCGAGCAGGAACGCCGGCGTCTGGCCGCCCTGATGGCCGAATTGCAGCAAAGCGTGGTGGTCTGCAACCTCGACGGGCGCATCCTGCTGTACAACAACCGCGCCCGGCTGCAATACCAGGCACTGGCGCCGCAACCGGCCCTGGCCGACGGCGCGGGCGCCATCGGGCTCGGGCGTTCGATCTATGCCGTGTTCGATCCCAAGCTGGTGGCGCATGCGCTGGACACCATCCGCCGCCGGCTGGAGCGCGGTGCCGCCAACGCCGCGGCGCAGTTCGTCACCACCACCCGCTCCGGGCAACTGCTGCGGGTGCAGGTGGCCGCGGTGCGCGACGAGCCGGCGGCCGGCGACGACACCGCGCCTGCCGCCGCCGCGGCGCCGCTCAGCGGGTTCGTGCTGCTGCTCGAGAACCTGACGCGCGACTTCGAACAGCAGTCGCTGCGCGACCAGCTGCTGCATGCGATGACCGATGGCAGCCGCAGCTCCCTGGCCAACCTGCAGGCGGCACTGGACATGCTCGAGTTCCCCGACCTGGAGGCGCCGATGCGCGAACGATTCCTGGCCGTCGTGCGCGAAGAGTCCACGGCCATGAGCGAACGGGTGCAGCAGCTGGCGCAGACGGCGTCGAAAAACCTCAAGACGCGCTGGCCGATGGAGGACATGCTGGCCGCCGACCTGGTCGGCGTGGTGGCGCGGCGCATCCATGCCATCGACGGACTGCAGGTGTCGAACGCCCCGGTCGACCCCGACCTGTGGCTGCGCGTCGAGAGCTTCTCGCTGATGCAGGCACTGGCGTATCTCGCCGATCGCCTGGCCCAGGAATTCGCCGTGCGCCGGCTCACGGTGCGGCTGGCGGCCTCGGGGACACACGCGCAACTGGACCTGGTCTGGCAGGGCACCGCCATCAGCACCGAGACGGTGATGGCCTGGGAACTGGACCCGATCCGCATCGGCGGCGAATCGATGCCGCTGACGGTGCGCGACGTGGTGGACCGCCACGGCGGCGCGTTCTGGTTCGAACGCGACCGCGCACGCCACGAGGCCTGGTTCCGCATCCTGCTGCCGCTGGGCGGCGCGAGCGCCCGCGACGCGCGGCGGGCATCGGAGGTGCCGGCACTCTCGCCCGAGGACAACCGGCCGACCTTCTACGACTTCGACCTGTTCAAGGCTTCGGACATGGCGCGCGACCTGCAGGACCGTCGTCTCGACGACCTGTCCTATACCGTGTTCGATACCGAGACCACCGGACTCGACCCGTCCAGGGGCGACGAGATCATCCAGATCGGCGCCACCCGCATCGTCAACGGCAAGCTGCTGCACCACGAGGGATTCGAGCAGCTGGTCGACCCGCAACGCACGGTGCCGGTGGCTTCGACGAAGATCCATGGCATCACGCCCGACATGCTGCAGGGACAACCCGACATCGGCACCGTGCTGGGCGCCTTCCATGCCTACGCCCAGGATACGGTGCTGGTGGCGCACAACGCCGCCTTCGACATGCGGTTCCTGCAGCTCAAGGAGGCCAGCAGCGGCGTGGTGTTCGACCAGCCGGTGCTCGACACCTTGCTGCTGTCCGACCTGGTCCATCCGCAGCAGGAGTCGCACGGACTCGAGGCACTGGCGCAACGCCTGGGCGTCCAGATCGTCGGCCGGCATACCGCGCTGGCCGACGCCATCGTGACGGCCGAGGTGTTTCTCAAGCTGGTGCCGCTGCTGGCGGACAAGGGCATCCACACGCTGGGGCAGGCCCGCGAGGCCGCACGGAAAAGCCGCTTCGCGCGGGTGCAGTACTGAGCCGCGCGGCGCCCGTGCCGCCGGCCCGGCCCGCTACGGGCAGGGGCGCAGCGACCGCCCCGCCAGCACCGGCTGCAACTCGTCGAGCCGGGTGCGCACGGCATCGTCGACCGGCGTGATGCGCAACATGCTGGCACGCGACTCGGCCGCTTCCTGCACCACCTGGGCGGTGCGCACGCCGCGCTTGACCAGTGCCGCCAGCTCGGCGGCGGCGCGCTCCTCGGATTCGAAGGTCCCCAGCGACAGGCCCGGCGCCAGCGCGGCGCTGGACACCGCATCGGCACGCACGCTCAGCGCCGCGAGTTCGGCGCGCTTGCGGGCCAGGGCCGGGGCGTCGGCATATTTGCCCATGTAGACGATCCAGCGTGGAGGCACCAGCACCTCGTTCAACGACCAGGTGCCCGCCGGCAGCACGGCCTGGGCCGCCTGGCGCAGTGCCGTGGCCTGGGTGTCGTCGAACAGGCCGGCCTGCAGGCAGGACGCCGTCGCCTCGGGCGGCAACGCGCGGGCCTGCGCCTCGGCGGGCCGCTGCGCGCCGGTGGACACGATGATCAGTGCCTCGGGCCGGATCTGCTGCGTCAGGCGCTGCGGCTCGGCCTGGCGCACCGGTCCGAAACCATAGGCGCGCAACATGTCATGCGACCAGGCGTAATAGGCCGCATTGAGCAGGACCAGCAACAGCACGAGCAGGCGCAGCACCGTCGTCGCGCCTCAGCCGTGACCCTGGCGCGCTGGCACCGGGCGCACGCTGACTTCGGCACTGTTCACGAGCTTCATACCGGCGGAAGTATGCACCAGCAAGGCGCCGCGATCGTCGACGCCGGCCGCGGTTCCGGTGACACCGTCGCTCAGTTGCACGACGCGCTCGCGCAACACGTCCCGGCGGTCGAATTCGGCATGGAACGGGGCAAACCCCTGGGCCTCGAACAGCCGCAGCGCCTGTGCCAGCGGCGGAGCCACGCGCGCCAGCACCGCGGGCGCGTCGAGTTCGGGCAGCAGTTCCCGCAGGCACGCGGGCGCCGTGGACAGGCCGGCCGGATCACGCGGCGCGATATTGATGCCGACGCCGACCACGACGAAGCGGCTGCCGTCGCCACCGGTGGACGCGGCGGCGGTCTCGATCAGGATGCCGGCCAGCTTGCGGTCCTGCAACCAGAGGTCGTTCGGCCACTTCAGCCCCAGCGCCGGATGCAGCGCCCGCGCGACACTGACACCGACGGCCAGCGACAGGCCGGACCAGTCGGCCGGCGCCAATGGCGTGCCGATGGAAAAGGTCAGCGATGGCAAGGCTGCGGGCGCTAGCGGCCGGGCCTGCGCCGGATCATCGTCAGCGCTGCTGAGCCAGCTGCGGCCGAGCCGGCCCCGTCCCGCCGTCTGCCGCTCGGCGACCAGCACGGTGGGCACCAGACACGCGGCACGCGCGCGCCGCATCAGTTCGGTATTGGTGGAGTCCACGCTGGGCAGCACCTCGACGGCGCAGTCGGGCAGGCTCGCCCGCAAGGCCTGCTCCAGCTCCGGGACGGGCCAGTCCAGGGCCATCGCCGGTACGGCCGTGCCGCGCAGGCTCAACGCCCGCGCCGCTTGGGCGCGAGCAGGGTTCCCCGGCAGCTCTTGGAGCCGCACCAGCAAGGGTATTCGGCCTTGAGCTTCTTGGTATAGGGCTCGTCGATGATCAGGCCGTAGTCGTAGTTGAGCTCTTCGCCGGCCTCGATGTTGCGCAGCGCCTTGATGAAGACCCGGCCGCCTTCTTCGTCGGCCTCGCAGTTGGGATCGCACGAGTGGTTGATCCAGCGCGACGAGTTTCCGTCCACCTTGGCGTCGATGACCCGCTTCTCGTCGACGTGGAAATAGAACGTGTGGTTCGGATCCTTCGGATCGTGGGGATGGCGTCGCTGGGCCTCCTTCCACGAGATGATCTCGCCCACATATTCGATGATGGTCTCCCCCTCGGGAATCGGCTGCACGGCAAAGACACCCTTACCATGCACGCCGGAGCGGCGGGTCTTGATGCGGCGCTGCTTGGCCGACGACTCTTTGGGGGATTTGGCGGGCACGGCTGAAAATTTGGTAATGTGAACTCGTATGGGCGCGCGCATGTGCGCGCACGTATGTGTGTGCGCGTGTGCGCACGCGAGACATTGGATTGTAGTCAGATGAAAACCCTAGTCATTGCCGAGAAACCGTCCGTCGCCCAGGACATCGTGCGGGCACTCACGCCCGTGGCGGGCAAGTTCGACAAACACGAGGACCACTTCGAGAACGAGAAATACGTGGTGTCCAGCGCGGTCGGCCACCTGGTCGAGATCCAGGCGCCGGAGGAGTTCGACATCAAGCGCGGCAAATGGAGTTTTGCGAACCTGCCGGTGATTCCGCCGCATTTCGACATCAAGCCGATGGACAAGACCAAGAGCCGGCTCAACGCCATCGTCCGGCTGGCCAAGCGCAAGGACGTCAATGCGTTCATCAATGCCTGCGACGCCGGGCGCGAAGGCGAACTGATCTTCCGGCTGATCCAGCAATACAGCAAGGTCAAGCATCCGGTGCGCCGCCTGTGGCTGCAGTCGATGACGCCGCAGGCCATCCGCGACGGCTTTGCCGAGTTGCGCAGCGACGAACAGATGATGCCGCTGGCCGACGCCGCGCGTTGCCGCTCCGAGGCCGACTGGCTGGTGGGCATCAACGGCACGCGCGCGATGACCGCGTTCAACTCGCGCGACGGCGGCTTTTTCCTGACCACCGTGGGCCGGGTGCAGACGCCGACCCTGTCGGTGGTGGTCGAACGCGAGGAAAAGATCCGCCGGTTCGTCAGCCGCGACTACTGGGAAATCCACGCGAGTTTCCAGGCCCAGGCCGGCCTGTACGACGCGAAGT
>JBFIDI010000252.1:0-8261 GCA_041581405.1 Burkholderiaceae bacterium | reverse complement strand
GAAGCCCAAGGGCACCAACGAGACGGTCTTCGAGTGGGAGGGCAAGGATCGCAACGGCAAGCAGGTCCGGGGCGAGACGCGTGCCGCGGGCACCAACCAGGTACAGGCGACGCTGCGCCGCCAAGGCGTGACACCGACGAAGATCAAGAAGCGCCGCATGGGTGGCGGGTCGGCGATCAAGCCCAAGGACATGGCCATCTTCACCCGGCAGCTGGCCACCATGATGAAAGCCGGCGTGCCCCTGCTGCAGGCCTTCGACATCGTCGGGCGCGGCAACCCCAACCCGCGGGTCACCAAGCTGCTCAGCGACATCCGCACCGACGTCGAGACCGGGACCTCGCTCAGCGTGGCCTTCCGCAAGTTTCCGCTGTATTTCGACAACCTGTACTGCAACCTGGTCGAAGCCGGCGAATCCGCCGGTATCCTGGACCAGTTGCTCGATCGCCTGGCCGTCTACATGGAGAAGACGGAGGCGATCAAGTCCAAGATCAAGTCGGCACTCATGTATCCGATCACGGTGCTGATCGTCGCGTTCGTCGTCGTGTCGGTCATCATGATCTTCGTGATTCCCGCGTTCAAGGAGGTCTTCACCAACTTCGGTGGCGATCTCCCGGTGCCCACGCTGATCGTCATCGCGATGAGCGAATTCTTCATCGAATGGTGGTACCTGATATTCGGCGGCCTGGGCGGCGGTGTCTACTTCTTCATGCAGGCCTGGAAACGCAACGAGAAGGTGCAGAACTTCATGGACCGGGTGCTGCTCAAGCTGCCGGTCTTCGGCGTGCTGGTCGAGAAATCCTGCATTGCACGCTGGACACGCACGCTCTCGACCATGTTCGCGGCCGGCGTGCCGTTGGTCGAGGCACTCGATTCGGTCGGTGGCGCATCGGGCAACTCGGTGTTCGAACGGGCAACCGTCAAAATCCAGCACGAAGTGTCGACCGGCACCGCCCTGACCGTTGCCATGACCAACGCCAACCTGTTTCCATCCATGGTGCTGCAGATGTGCGCCATCGGTGAAGAATCCGGTTCCATCGATCACATGCTCGGCAAGGCAGCGGACTTCTACGAGTCCGAGGTCGACGACATGGTGGCTGGCATCTCCAGCCTGATGGAGCCGATCATCATCGTCATCCTGGGAACCGTGATCGGCGGCATCGTGGTGGCCATGTACCTGCCCATCTTCAAGCTCGGGGCCGTCGTCTGATGCTGGTGTCGCCGGGGGTCGATGCCGCCTTGTTCGGCGTGCTGGGCCTGCTCGTGGGCAGCTTCCTCAATGTCGTGATCTACCGCCTGCCCAAGATGATGGAGGCGGAATGGGCCGACAACTGCGCCGAGTTGTCCGGCACCGAGGCTCCGGAGCGTGAAACCTTCAACCTGGCGCGTCCGCGGTCACGCTGCCAGAAATGCCAGCATGTGATCCGCTGGTACGAGAACATTCCGGTCCTGAGCTACCTCGCGTTGCGCGGCCGATGCTCCCAGTGCGGAACATCGATCGGCATGCGTTATCCGCTGGTCGAACTGGCCACCGGACTGGTGTTCGCCACGCTGGCCGGCATGTACGGCGCGAGCCTCGTCGGGCTGGTATGGGCCGGCCTGGCCTGCCTGTTGATCGCACAGTTCTTCATCGACTTCGACACCCAGTTGCTGCCGGACGATCTGAACTACCTGATCCTGTGGCTGGGCCTGATCGCATCGGCCATGGGCTGGACGTCGGTGCCGTTGCCGTCCGCGGTCTGGGGTGCGGTGTTCGGCTACCTGAGCCTGTGGACGGTCTACCAGGTGCACCACGGCCTGACGGGCAAACAAGGCATGGGACACGGCGACTTCAAGCTGCTGGCCGGCCTGGGCGCCTGGTTCGGCGCGGAATACCTGGTCGCCATCATCCTGCTGTCCTCGGTGGTCGGCACGGTCATCGGCGGCGGCCTGCTGCTGGTCGGGCGCCTGGCCCATCGTGACATTCCGATTCCGTTCGGCCCGTTCCTGGCGGGCGCCGGTCTGCTGGCCATGCTGGTCGGCCCAGCGCGACTGGAAAGCCTGATCCCGTTCGCGTTTCCGTTCACGCGCCTGGCGGCTTGAACCCATGCTGCGACTGGGACTGACCGGGGGCATCGGTAGCGGCAAGACGACCGTGGCCGGCCTGCTTCGCGCACGCGGCGCCGTGGTCATCGACGCAGACGCCCTGTCGCGCCAGGCGACCGCCGCCGGCGGCCTGGCCATCGAACCGATCCGTGCCAGTTTCGGCGCCGAGTTCATCACGGCCGACGGCGCCCTCGATCGCGCCAAGATGCGCCAGGCCAGCTTTTCGGATGCCCAGGCACGGGCACGGCTCGAGGCCATCGTCCATCCCCTGGTGGGCCGGGAAACCGCGCGGCTGGAGGCCGAAGCCCTCGCCGACCACGCACGGTGCGTGGTATTCGACGTACCGCTGCTGGTGGAGTCGCAGCGCTGGCGCCAGCGCGTGGACCGGATCATCGTCGTCGACTGCCCGCACGAGGTGCAGATCGAGCGGGTGATGGCACGCAACGCGCTGAGCCGCGAGGACATCCGCCGGATCATCGACAGCCAGGCACCCCGGCTGCAGCGCCTGCGCGCCGCCGACGTGGTGATTTTCAATGCGGCGATCTCGATGGAGCAGTTGGCATCGGAGGTGGACCAGGTCGCGCTGCGCTTCGGGCTATGATCGGTTCAATGGAAGCAACAGTGTGATCCTGTACGAATACCCTTTCAACGAGCGCATCAGGACCTATTTGCGCATTGAACATCTGTTCCGCCGCCTGACGGAACTGGTATCGCGCGACCACCCGCTCGACCACCACTATGCCTTGTCGACCATCTTCGAAGTGATGGACGTCGGCGCCCGTGCGGACCTGAAATCGGACCTGCTCAAGGACCTCGAGAAGCAGCGCCAGACACTGGCCAGCTACCGCGGCAATCCCGCAATCTCGGAGCGTGCCCTCGATGCCGTCATGGGCCAGGTCGATCACTGCTACACCGATCTTGGCAACGTGCATGGCAAGGCCGGCCACGCGCTGACGGAAAACGACTGGCTGATGAGCATCCGCAGTCGCGTCGGCATCCCCGGCGGCACCTGCGAGTTCGACCTGCCCGCGTATTACGCCTGGCAACAGCAACCGGGCGATTCCCGCAGGTCCGACCTGCACCGGTGGGCCAGTACGCTGGCACCGCTGGCGGAGTCGGTCATGTTGTTGCTCAAGATGCTGCGCGAGTCGGGCGCCGCGCAAAAGGTGATGGCCACCGCCGGCCAGTTCCAGCAGAACCTGCCCCAGGGCAAGACCTTCCAGTTGTTGCGGCTGTCGCTCGATCCCGCACTTGGCGTCATTCCCGAGATCAGCGGCAATCGCCTGATGGTGTCGATCCGGTTCATGCGCCAGGAGTCGGACAACCGCCTGCATGCAATCAGCGAAGATTGTGCGTTCGAGATGTCGTTGTGCTCATGACACGCCGGCCGAAGACCCCTGCAGAAACCCCGCCATCTGCCACCGCTCCCTCGGCGCCTTCGGTGCGGATCGTCAGTTGCCCGCAATGCAAGGGGGACTCCGTCTACGCGCCGTCGAACCCCTATCGTCCGTTCTGCAGCCGGCGCTGCAAGGACATCGATTTCGGAGCCTGGGCGGACGAATCCTTCCGGGTGCCAGAGAACGATACAGACCCGGATGCCGCTTTGCCGGACGGATCCGGCCGGCTGCAGTAGCCCGGTCAGATCGGCAACAGTCGTCCTGCCGGACCGATCATGGCGACCGGCTCCAGGCGGCCCTCAGTGTGTCGCTCCCGCATGGCCACGCTCGGCCGCGAGCCAGTCGAGTACCGGAATCGTGCCGGGCAATACCGGGCCGACCGGCACCGGCAAACCCTGCCAGTTGCAGCTTTGCCCCTCGCGCATCTGCAACGTGCCGTTCCACTCGGTGACCTTGCAGAAGTTCAGACGCACCAGCGCATGCGGGTAGTCGACGACGGTGCTGCGCCAGGGCTGGACCGCGAGCACATGGATGCCGAGTTCCTCGTGCAACTCCCGGCGCAAGGCGTCGGCCACCGTTTCGCCCGGTTCGAGCTTGCCACCCGGAAACTCCCAGTAACCGGCATACACCTTGCCCGGTGGCCGGCTGGTCAGCAGGAAATCCCCATCCGGCCGGATCAACACACCGACCGCGACCTCGACGATGGCCCGGTCCGGGCCACCCTCTCGCGCGCGTTGCGGGTGCGCGCGCAGCGTCGGTTCGTCGCTCACTGCGCGGTCACGGCGCGCCCGCTGAAGTCGCGCGCAAACTGGAACGCGACCCGGCCGCTGCGCGAACCCCGCTCCAGCGCCCAGACCAGGGCCTCGGGACGCGCGGCCTCGATGTCGGCCTGTGCGACCCCGAACGACTGCAGCCACTGAGCGACGATGACCAGGTATTCGTCCTGCGTGAACGGATAGAAGCTGACCCACAAGCCGAACCGTTCGGACAACGAGATCTTTTCCTCGACCACCTCGCCCGGATGCACCTCGCCATCTTCGGTGTGGGTATAGCTGAGGTTCTCCTTCATGTATTCGGGCAACAGATGCCGCCGGTTGCTGGTCGCATACACCAGCACATTGGCCGTCGTCTCCGCAACCGATCCGTCCAGGATGGACTTGAGCGCCTTGTAGCCCGGCTCGCCATCCTCGAAACTCAGGTCGTCGCAGAAGACGATGAACTTCTCCGGCCGGTCGGACACCACGTCGACGATGTCCGGCAGGTCGACCAGGTCGGCCTTGTCGACCTCGATCAGGCGCAGGCCCCGGGGCGCGAATTCCTGCAGGCAGGCCTTGATCAGCGACGACTTGCCGGTCCCCCGTGCGCCGGTCAACAACACGTTGTTGGCCGTCTTGCCGTTGACGAACTGCTCGGTGTTGCGCCGGATCTTGTCCTTCTGCACGTCGATCTCCTGCAGATCGGACAGATGGATGGAGGCGACGTGGCGCACGGGCTCCAGGGTTCCGTGACCGGAGCTGCGCTTGCGATACCGGAATGCGACGCCGGCGTCCCAATCGGGCTCCGACAGGGGCTGGGGCAATACGGACTCGATCCGGTCGATCAGTTGTTCGGCGCGCGCAAGCAGGTGATTCAGTCTATCGTCCATGGCAATGAAAAGGCATGCAGCAGCAAGTGTCCCGGCCCCGCCGACGCGGCTCAGGAACGGTAGTCGGCGTTGATGGTCACGTATTCGTGGCTGAAGTCGCAGGTCCAGACGGTCTCGGCGGCATCGCCGCGCCCGAGGTCGACCCGCACCGTGATCTCGCTCTGCTTCATCACGCGCTGGCCGTCGGCTTCCTGGTACTGCGGATGGCGGCCGCCGCGGGTCGCAACGTGCACGTCGTCGAGGAACAACTCGATGCCCGTTTGCTCGAGGTCGTCGATGCCGGCATAACCGACCGCGGCCAGGATACGCCCCAGGTTCGGATCGCTGGCGAAGAAGGCCGTCTTGACCAGCGGTGAATGTGCAATGGCATAGGCCACCGCACGGCATTCGCCGGACGTGCGGCCGCCCTGCACCGTGATGGCGATGAACTTGGTCGCGCCTTCGCCGTCGCGCACGATGGCGTGCGCCAGTTGCTGCGCGACGTCCAGCATGGCCGCCTTGAGCGCCACGCCATCGGCACTGTCGAGTGCATCGATCTGCGCATGCGCCGCCTGGTTCGTGGCGATGACCACGAAGGAGTCGTTGGTCGACGTATCACCGTCGACCGTGATCCGGTTGAACGAGGCGTCCGCCAGCTCGCGCGCGAGTTGCTGCATCACGGCCGGCGCGACCCGGGCATCGGTGGCCATGAATCCGAGCATGGTCGCCATGTTCGGGCGGATCATGCCGGCGCCCTTGCTGATGCCGGTCACGGTCACGGTTGCACCGCCGACGGTGACGCGGGCACTGCAGGCCTTGGGTACCGTGTCGGTCGTCATGATGGCCTGCGCGGCCTCGAACCAGTGGTCACCCTGGGCATCGGCGATTGCCGCCGGAAGGCCCGCCTCGATACGGTCGATCGGCAGCGGCTCCATGATCACGCCGGTGGAAAACGGCAGGACCTGCTGTTCGGCCAGGCCCAGGCTGCGCGCCAGCGCCGCCGCACTGGCACGCGCGCGCTCCATGCCTTGCACACCGGTACCGGCGTTCGCATTGCCGGTGTTGATCAACAAGGCACGGATCGGCTGGCCGCTGGCCAGGTGCTCGCGGCAAACCTGCACCGGCGCCGCGCAGAAGCGGTTGCGCGTGAACACCCCCGACACGGACGCCCCCGCATCGAGCAGCATGACCGTCAGGTCCTTGCGTTGCGCCTTGCGGATGCCGGCCTCGGCGATGCCGATGCGTACCCCGGGCACGGGATGGAGTTCAGCGGCGTTCGGGACTTTGAGGTTGACGGGCATGATGTGCTTTCAGACCAGCTTGCCGTGGCATTGCTTGTATTTCTTGCCGCTGCCACAGGGGCAGGGCTCGTTGCGACCCACGCGCGGCACCTGGCCGCCCGCCACCGCCGCCGCGACACCGGTGCGGCGCGCGATGCTGTCGGCATCCGTCGTGGTCTCGACCTCCCCGGTCTCGGTGGGGGCGGAATAGGTCACGTTGCTGATGTTGTCGGCCCGGCTCTCCATCTCCTGCGCGGCCTCGTCGAGTTGCGCGCCGGACTGGATACGCACCGTCATCAGGAGCTTGGTGACCTCGTTGCGGACCGAGTCCAGCAACTGACCGAACAACTCGAACGCCTCGCGCTTGTATTCCTGCTTGGGCTGCTTTTGCGCGTAGCCGCGCAGGTGGATGCCCTGGCGCAGGTAGTCCAGCGCGCTGAGGTGTTCGCGCCAGTGGGTGTCGATGCTTTGCAACAGCACCATGCGCTCGAACTGCAGGAAGTTCTCGTTGCCCACCAGGGCGACCTTGGCCTCGAATGCCTCGTTCGCCGCCGCCTGCACCTTCTCGACGATGTCTTCGTCGGTGATGGCCGTGGACTCCTGCACCATCTGCTGCAGCGGAAGTTCGATATGCCACTCATCGGCCAGCGTCTTCTGCAGTCCGTCGATGTCCCACTGCTCCTCGACCGACTCGGCCGGGACGTACTGGTGCACCAGGTCGAGGAAACAGCCTTCGCGCAGGGACGCGATCTGTGCCGACAGATCCTGCGCGTCGAGGATCTCGTTGCGCTGCTGGTAGATGACCTTGCGCTGGTCGTTGGACACATCGTCGTATTCGAGCAACTGCTTGCGCATGTCGAAGTTGCGTGCCTCGACCTTGCGCTGCGCGCTCTCGATGCTGCGGGTCACGATGCCGGCCTCGATCGCCTCGCCGTCGGGCATCTTGAGCCGGTCCATGATGGCACGCACCCGGTCGCCGGCGAAGATGCGCATCAGGGCATCGTCCAGGCTCAGGTAAAAGCGCGACGAGCCCGGGTCGCCCTGGCGTCCGGAACGACCGCGCAGCTGGTTGTCGATGCGACGCGACTCGTGGCGCTCGGTGGCGATGATGCGCAGGCCGCCGTTGGCGGTGACCGCGTCATGGTCCTTCTGCCATTGGGCGCGCAACTCGGCGATCTTCTGCTGGCGCGTGGCATCGTCCATCGTCTCGTCGGCCTCGACCGCCTGCACCAGCTTGTCGACGTTGCCACCGAGCACGATGTCGGTTCCCCGACCGGCCATGTTGGTGGCAATGGTGATCATCTTGGGCCGGCCGGCCTGGGCGACGATGTCGGCCTCGCGCGCATGTTGCTTGGCGTTGAGCACCTGGTGCGGCAGCTTCTCCTGGTCCAGCAGCTGCGCGATGATCTCGGAGTTCTCGATCGACGTCGTACCCACCAGTACCGGCTGGCCGCGTTCGTGGCACTCGCGGATGTCCTGGATCGCCGCGGCGTATTTCTCGCGCGTGGTCTTGTAGACGCGGTCGAGCTGGTCGTCGCGCCTGCTCGGCCGGTTGTGCGGAATGACGACGGTTTCCAGGCCGTAGATCTCCTGGAACTCGTAGGCTTCGGTGTCGGCCGTGCCGGTCATGCCGGCCAGCTTGGCGTAGAGCCGGAAATAGTTCTGGAACGTGATCGACGCCAGCGTCTGGTTCTCGGCCTGGATGGCCACGCCCTCCTTGGCCTCCACCGCCTGGTGCAGGCCGTCGCTCCACTGGCGGCCTTCCATCAACCGCCCCGTGAACTCGTCGACGATCACGATCCGCCCTTCCTTGATGACGTAGTTCACGTCCTTCTTATACAGATGGTGAGCCTTGAGAGAGTTGTCGATCAGGTGGGG
>JBFIDI010000251.1:0-8307 GCA_041581405.1 Burkholderiaceae bacterium | reverse complement strand
TCGGGCTGGGTGCACCGGATCACCAGCGTGGCCGATGCCGCGCCCGCAGCCCGGGACGCGGTCCGGGCCAGCCTTGCCGGTGGCGGGCAAGGCGCCACCCTGATCGTCCCGGCCGACTTCCAGTACGGCCTGTCCACCGGTGCGCCGACGGCCGGCGCGGCCCCGGCCCCGATCGAGGACGGCGCCGGCAGGTTCGACCTGGCCGCATGCGCCGCGCGCCTCAAGACCGCCGGCAACATCGTCTTCCTGCTCGGCGGCGGCGGCGACGACAGCGGCCTGGGCGCACGCGCGCAGAAGGCGACGGCCCGCCTGTGCGCGGCCCTGGGAGCACGTGCCTACGCCGAGACCTTCCCGTCGCGCGCCGAGCGTGGCCAGGGGCTGCCCGACTTCGATCGCCTGCCTTATTTCCCCGAGCCGGCTCGCGCCGTGCTGGATCCGGCCGACATCGTCGTGCTGGCCGGGGCCCTGCCACCGGTGACCTATTTCGGCTACGAGGGACACGCGAGCGCCATGGTCGACGCGGACCGGCTGCTGGTCCTGAGCGAGCCCGGCCAAGCCGTCGCCAGCCGGCTCGAGCAACTGGCCGACTACCTGCAGGCACCGGAGCACGTGGCATCCGGCGCCACCTTGCCCGCATGGGAGGACGCTGCACTCTCACCCGCCGGCATTGCCGCGGTGCTGGCGCACGAATTGCCCGCACAGGCCATCGTCTCGGTCGAGGGTGGCACCTGCGGCTACCCGTTTTATGCCGCGTCGGCCGCCGCGCGACCCCACACCACGCTGACCAACACCGGCGGAGCCATCGGCCAGGGCCTGCCGGTGGCCATGGGGGCGGCGGTCGCCTGCCCGGATCGCAAGGTCGTGGCGCTGGTGTCCGATGGCAGCACCCAATACACGATCCAGACCCTGTGGTCGATGGCGCACGAGTCGCTGGACATCGTGGTGCTGGTCGCCGCCAACCACCAATACGCCATCCTGCGCAACGAACTGCGCCGGGGCAACGCGACGCTGGGCGAGAAGGCCGCCGCGATGACCAGCCTGGACAACCCGCGCATCGACTGGGTCACGCTGGCCCAGGCCTATGGCGTGCCGGGCAGCCGCGTCGGCACGACGCGGGAACTGCAGGCCCGGTTGCAGCAGGCATTCGCGCAACGCGGCCCGCGGCTCATCGAAATGGCGCTGTGACCGCGCCCATGCATCAACCCTCCCGCGCCATGCGCCCGCATCTTCATCACGAACAGGAACTACCGTGGATCTGAAACTCAAGGGAAAAGTCGCCGTCGTCACCGGCGGCAGTCTGGGCATCGGCCGCGCCATCACCGAGGCGCTGGCCGCCGAAGGCGTGCGTGTGGCCATCGTCGCGCGCAGCAAGGTTGCGCTGCAGCGGGCCGCCGACGAGATCGGCGCGGCCAGCGGGGTCGAGATCCTCGCCGCGCCGGCCGACGTCAGCAGCACCGAACAGGTCGAAGCCATGATGGAGATGGTGGCGGCCCGGTTCGGACGCATCGACATCCTGGTCAACGGCGCCGCGCATCCGGGCGGCCTGGTGCGCAGCGAGATCGAGAACGCCGACCCCGAGGGCCTGCTGGAGGACATCAACATCAAGGTCGTGGGCTACATGCGGTGCGCCAAGGCCGCCGCAGGCCACATGAAGCGCAACCAGTGGGGCCGCATCATCAACATCGGCGGCCTGACCGGACGCGGCAGCAAGCAGCTCTCGGGCATGCGCAACGTCGCCGTGTGCCACCTGACCAAGACCTTGTCCGACCAGCTCGGCCCCAGCGGCATCACCGTCAACGTGATCCATCCGGGCGTCGTCGAGACCCCGCACATCCACGAGTTGTATGCCAAGGAAGCCCGGCTGCAAGGCCTGACGCCGGAGCAGATCGAGGCGAACTACTGCAAGGTCACGCCGATCCGGCGCGTGCTGCAACCCAGCGAGATCGCCGATGTCGCGTTGTTCCTGGCCTCCGATCGCGCCGCGGCCATCACCGGCGAGTCGATCGCGGTCGACGGCGGCATCACGCGCGGCATCTACATCTGAAACCCGATCACCACGAGGAGACACGCGTCATGCAGGGAACCATTCTTGTAGCAACCGCCGGCCAGGGCATCCTGCGCAGCGTCGACGACGGCGCCAGCTGGCACCGGCTCGGCCTGAAGGAGGCGATCGAATTCGACGGCACGGTGCGCAGCCTGGCCGTGGACCCCGCCAACCCGGCGCGCGTGCTCGCCGGTGCCGACGTCGGCATGTGCATCAGCACCGATGGCGGCGCCCATTTCACCCGCGTCGATTCGCCGATGAACGGGCAGTCGGTCTGGTCGATCGCGTTCGATCCGGTCGACCCGCAGGTCGTCTATGCCGGCACCGGCGCGCCGGCGCGCGCCCGTATGTACCGCTCGCGCGACGGTGGCGCCAGCTGGAGCACCCTGGACGTGGAGTTGCCCGAGTTCTGCCAGGGCGTGAACCGCCCGCGCATCCTGACCATCTGCGTCGATCCGTCGCGCCACGAGCAGGTCTGGTTCGGCGTCGAGGAAGGTGGCGCCTGGCGCAGCCGCGACGGCGGCGATCGCTGGGAGCGCGTCGACACGCCCGACAGCGGCATCGGCAATTCCGACATCCATGCGGTGGCGATCCTGATGCCCACCGACGATGCGCCGCTCAAGCACATGGTGCTGACCGTCAACACGGTGTACGAAAGCGAGGACGACGGCAAGACCTGGAGCGGCGTCGCGTCCAAAACCCGCTTCGACGGCATGTATTACACCCGCACCGTGCAGGCGGTGGATCCGCAAGGCGTGCAGCTGCTGCTGGCGATCGGCGACGGCACCCCGGGAACCCGCAGCCGCATCTACCGATCGGGCGATCGCGGCGCGAGCTGGTCGGCGGCGACGCTGCATACGGCACCGAACTCCACCGTCTGGGCCTTCGGCAGCCACGCCAGCGACCCGTCACTGCTGTTCGCCGGCACCAAGTACGGCCACCTGCTGCGCTCCACCGACGCCGGCAGGAGCTGGTTCAAGGAATGGCGCGATTTCAGCGAGATCGCCGCGGTTGCCTGGACCCCGTTCGAGGCGCCGGTGCGCGCCCATCCGCAATCGATCAACTGACATCCGTCGACAGGAGACATTCGCATGACAAGCACCGACAGCGACATACGGCCGCGCATCCGGCGTACCCACATCGCCCTGTACGTGAAGGATCCGTTCGCCACCGCCGGCTGGTACGAGGACGTGCTGGGCATGCAGGTCACCGCGCGCGGCGAGAAGTGGGTGTTCCTGTCCTTCGGCACCAAGCACCACGACATCGCGCTGATCCAGGCCGACCCGCCGGCCGAAGGCCAGCAGCCCCGGGGTCCGATCAACCTGCAGCACTACGGGCTGGAGATCGAAGGCGACCTGGACGAACTGCGGCGCCTGCACGGCATGTTGCTGCGCAAGAAGGTGCCGATCGTCAAGACCACCGACCACAAGGTCGGCATCGGCCTGTATTTCACCGACCCGGACGGGCATCGTCTGGAGTTCTTCTGCGAGACGGTGCACGACGACGCCGAGGGCAAGCGCCTGCTCGGCGCCTACAACGCGCCCAGCGACCCGTACGACCTGCAGCCGCTGTGATCCGGCCCACCCCCATCCACACCACCCACCACGACACGCCATGACCGCACACCTCCCCAACTTCGGTGCCTTCCATATCCGCAAATGGTTCCTCCAGGTCGAGGACACGCTGGCCGGCGAGACCGGCGCGGCGGCCGACGGAGAACCGCTGCGCAAGTTCGTCCTTGCCGCCTGCATCCACAACCCGTATGCCGGCCGTTATGTCGCCGACCTCGGCGAATGGATCCAGGCCTCGCCGCCGCTGGGCGAGGAATTCGGCCGCCGCGCGGTGCAGGCCGCGCAGGGGCGCACCATCGTCAGCTACGGCAAGGCCTGCCTGGTCGGCGTCGACGGTGAATACGAGCATGGCAACGCCTTGCTGACGAATCCGGCCGCCAACCCGGTGCGCGACGCGCTCGGTGGTGCCAAGTCGTGGGTTCCGTCGACCGGCAAGCGCGGCGGCCCCGGCACCGTCATCGACATCCCGCTGGCGCACAAGGACGCTCTCTACGTGCGGTCGCACTACGACACCATCAGCGCCACCTTCAGCGACGCGCCGAACCGCGACGAGGTCTTGTTGTGCTGGGCCTTCGCGACCCGCGGCCGGCTCAACGCGCGCCTGGGCGGCCTGAAGGCCGAGGACGTGAAGGGCCTGGACGGCCTGAACTGAGCAAACACGCCATGGAACGCCGCGCAACCACCCTGACGCTCAACGGCCTGGACCTGCGGGTCACCGAATGGGGCCCGCAGACCGGCTGGCCGGTCGTGATGCTGCACGGCATCCGCGGCTACGGCGAGACCTTCGTCGGGCTGGCCCGGGCCTTGCAGCCGGCGTGCCGGGTGATCGCACTGGACCAGCGCGGTCGCGGCGGTTCGGCCTGGGATCCGGCACGGCAGTACTACACGAGCGCCTACGTGGCCGATCTCGCCGCCCTGGTCGACACGCTGGAACTGGCGCAGTTCGACCTGCTCGGCCACTCGATGGGCGGCATCAACGCCATCGTGTACGCGGCCCGGCATCCGCGGCGGGTGCGGCGCCTGGTGATCGAGGATGCCGGCCCGGGGGCCTTCGAGGCCAGCCCGGGCGCCAGCCGCATCCGCAAGGAACTGGAGCAGACACCCACGCGTTTCGACGACTGGGCCGCGGCCCTCGACTTCATGCGGGCGCTGCGGCCCACGGTGACCGAGCAGGCGCGTGAGCAGCGGCTGCGCAACATGCTCAAGCCGCTGGACGGCGGCGGCTTCACCTGGCGCTACGACCACGCCGGCATTGCCGCCACCCGGCTGCATCCCGACCCCACGCAGGTGATCGACCTGCGCGAACCGATCCGGGCCATCGCCTGCCCCACGCTGGTGCTGCGCGGCGCGCGTTCCGACTACCTGCAGGCCTCGATGGTGGACGCGATGACCGCGCTCAATCCGCGCCTGAGCGGCATGGTCGTTGCGGACGCGGGCCACTACATCCACGACGACCAACCGGCGCTGGTCCACGACGCGGTGCGCGACTTCCTGTTGCCGCCACCGACAGCGGTCTGAACCGGCACCCGGCAGGAAACCCGAACATGAAGCTCCCGCAGCACGTCCCTGTCGTGATCGTCGGCGCCGGCCCGGTCGGCGTGACGATGGCCAACCTGCTCGGACACTACGGTGTGCCCGCGCTGGTGGTCGATCGCAGCCCGCAGGTGCTCGACTTCCCGCGCGCCGTGGGCCTGGACGACGAGGCCTTGCGCACCTTCCAGGCCGCCGGCCTGGCCGAGGACATGTTGCGCGACATGATCCAGAACGTGCCGATGCGCATGTATACCGCCGACAAGCGCTGCTTCGCCGAGATCCTGCCCGCCACGCGTGAATTCGGCTGGTGCCGGCGCAACCTGTTCTCGCAACCGCTGGGCGAACAGACACTGCGCAAGGGGCTGCAGCGTTATCCCCACGTGCAGCTGGCACTGGGCCAGGACGTGATCGCGCTGGCCCAGGACGCGGACGGTGTCGACGTCACGCTGCGCGATGCCGACGGGCACGAACACACGACCCGTGCCAGCTACGTCGTAGGCAGCGACGGCGGCCGCAGCACCGTGCGCGAGGCGCTGAAGGTCGCATACGAAGGCCAGACCCATGCCAACAAGTGGGTCGTCATCGAATGCGAGCAGGACCCGCTGGACGCGCCCTACACCGCGCTGCACTGCGAACCCCGCCGACCTTACGTGTGCCTGCGCCTGCCCTACGGGTTGCGGCGCTGGGAGTTCATGCTGTTTCCCGGCGAGGACGGCGAACAGATGCTGGCGCCGGAAAAGGTGCAGGAGTTGCTGCGCCACCATGTCGCCGACGCCGGCCGCCTGAAGGTGATCCGGGCCCGCGTCTACACGCACAACTCGCGGGTCGCGCAATCGTTCGTGGTGGGCCGCATCTGCCTGGCCGGCGACGCGGCCCACATCACGCCGCCGTGGATCGGCCAGGGCCTGAACGCCGGGCTGCGCGACGCCTTCAACCTGTCCTGGAAGCTGGCCTGGATCGTGCAGGGACGCATGGACCCGGCCTTGCTGCAGAGTTACCACGACGAGCGCCACGCCCACGCCAAGGCCATGATCGACCTGGCCGACCTGTTCGGCGCGGTGTTGTCGCAGCGCAACCGCTTCGTCGCCTGGATGCGGGACCGGTTCTTCCTGTCCATCCGCAGCATTCCGCGCGTGCGCGACTACGTGCTGCAAATGAAGTTCAAGCCCATGCCGCGCTTCTCCCGGGGCGTGGTGCGCAACAGCGGCGACCGCCGACAGGACGAACGGGTCGGACGCATGTTCATCCAGCCGCAGGTCGAATGCAGGCCCGGCCAGGCGCAGCGCCTGGACGACGCCATCGGCGGGCGGTTCGCGCTGCTGAGCTGGCGCACCGACCCGCTGGCCGATGCGCCGGCCGAACTGCTGGAGCAACTCGAACGCCTCGGTTGCGACCGGTATGTCGGCGTGCGCGCCCGCAGCGGTCGGCACGAGATCGACGCGGTGACCGCGGCGGCCGTGCCGCCCCGGCTGCTGCAGGACAACGAAAACGTGCTCAATGCCTGGTTCGCCCAGGCCGGCGTCGACTGGGTGCTGTTGCGCCCGGACCGCTTCGTCGCGGCGACGGGCACCGCCGCGCAGGCCGGCGCGGCCTTGTCGGACTTCTGCCGGCGGGTCCTGCCGCCCGGCGTCGGGCAACCGGAACCCGTGACCCCACACCCCCCGGTCACGACGCCGGCGTGAACCCGTGCCATGGACATCCGCATCGCATTCCCCTCGTCTCGACCACTCCTGAAAGGACCCCCACCATGAAAATCCTGCCGTCCGTCATTCTGGCCACCGGCCTGTTCGCCTGCGCCGCCGCCGCGGTGCAGGCACAGGCGCCGGCCTGGCCCGCCAGCACCGTGCGCATCATCGTCCCCTACCCGCCGGGAACCGAACCCGACGTGCTGGCTCGGGACCTGGGCAACGAGCTGGGCAAGCAGACCGGCAAGACCTTCGTCGTGGAAAACAAGCCCGGCGCCAACTCCATCCTGGGCACCGACGTCGTCGCCAAGGCCGACGGCGACGGTGGCACCATGCTGATGGTCGATCGCCTGGCCATCGTGACCAATCCGCAGCTCTACAAGCAGATGCCCTACCGCTGGGAAGAGAGCCTGCGACCGGTATCCGACCTCGCCGGCGTCAACCTGTTCCTGAGCGTGCGCGAGGACTTTCCCGCCAGGACCTATGCCGAATTCATCCAGTACGCCAAGGCCAATCCCGGCAAGATCAACGTCGGCACCGGCGGCAACGGTCACGTCAACCATATCGCCGCAGCGATGATTGCGCAGGCCCAGGGCGTGCAGTTCACCTACGTGCCCTACAAGGGTGTCGGACCCGCGGTCGCGGGGCTGCTGTCGCGCGAGATCGATGCCACGCTGAGCGGCGGCCTGGTCGTGCAAGGCCATGCCAAGACGGGCAAGCTGCGGGTGCTGGCCGTCGGCGACAACAAACGCGCCAGCTTCCTGCCCGACGTGCCGACCATCGTCGAGGCCGGCGGTGTCGAAGGTTCGATCCCATCGACGGTGTTCGCGTTGATCGCCCCGGCCAGGACACCCGATGCGCTGGTGAACCATATCAGCCAGTCGGTGGCCAAGGCCATCGCCGATCCGGCGCTCATGGCCAAATACAACGGACGGGGTCTGAACGTCGCCCCCACCCGGCCGGCCGACACCCTGGCCTTGATGAAGAAGGATGCCGCCCAGTACGAGAAGGTGATCCGCGAAGCGGGCATCAAGGTCGAATAGGCCGGACATGGGTGATGGCGTGTCCGCCTGGCGCGCCATCACCGTGCCGGCCACCGCCGGCGGCGCGCGCGATCAGAACAGGCTTTGTTGCGCCGACAAGGCGCCGGGCCTGAACAGGCCGAGCTCGAGCGGCCGGCGCTCGCGCCCCAGGCCCAGCCGCGCACAGGCCTTGGCGAAGCGCTGCGCCAGCAGCTGCGCCCAGATGCCCTGGCCCTTCATGCGGGTGGAGAAATCGGCGTCGTAATCGCGACCGCCGCGCATCTCGCGTATGCGCGCCATCACACGCGCCGCCCGCTGCGGGTAGTGCAGTTCCAGCCATTCCTGGAACACCGCATTGAGCTCCCAGGGCAGGCGCAACACGGTGGTGAAGGCACAACTGGCGCCGGCCTGGGCCGCCGCCTCCAGCACCTGCTCCATGTCGTCGTTGATGA
>JBFIDI010000250.1:0-8355 GCA_041581405.1 Burkholderiaceae bacterium | reverse complement strand
CGGGCCGTGACCCGACAACAGCACACGTCACGGCGACCCGGAGTGGCCGGTTCGGCCCGGTATTGCGATTAAACTTCCGATTTGCGACTCGCTCACCGAGTTGCGACTGCCTGCGACAAGGGTCGCAAACCACCTCCCGAAGGCACATCTTGACTTCACGCTACTCCCTCCGAAAACGGGTATTGGTCACCGGCGGCGCCGGATTCCTGGGCTCCCACCTGTGCGAACGCCTGCTGGCCGAGGGCGCAGACGTCCTGTGCGTCGACAACTTCTTCACCGGGACACGCGCCAACATCCAGGGCCTGCTGGGCAATCCGAACTTCGAACTGCTGCGCCACGACGTCACGTTTCCGCTGCCGGTCGAGGTCGACCAGATCTACAACCTTGCCTGCCCCGCGTCGCCGGTCCATTACCAGTTCGACCCGGTACAGACGACCAAGACCAGCGTCATGGGCGCGATCAACATGCTGGGGCTGGCCCTGCGGACCAAGGCCAAGGTGCTGCAGGCATCGACCAGCGAGGTCTATGGCGATCCCAGCGTGCATCCGCAGCCGGAGTCGTATTGGGGCAACGTCAACCCGATCGGGCCGCGTAGCTGCTACGACGAAGGCAAGCGCTGTGCCGAGACCCTGTTCTTCGACTACCGGCGCCAGCACCAGATGCCGATCAAGGTCGTGCGCATCTTCAACACCTACGGGCCGCGCATGCATCCCAACGACGGCCGGGTGGTCAGCAACTTCATCGTGCAGGCGCTGCGCGGGCAGGACATCACGATCTACGGCGACGGGTCGCAGACGCGCAGCTTCTGTTACGTCGACGACCTCGTCGACGGCTTCGTGCGCATGATGGATTCGCCGGACGACTGCACGGGGCCCATCAACATGGGCAACCCGGGCGAGTTCAGCATGCTCGAGCTGGCCGAACATGTGTTGCGCATGACCGGGTCCCGAAGCCAGTTGCGCTTCCAGCCGCTGCCGCAGGACGACCCCAAGCAGCGCCAGCCCGACATTTCGCTGGCGCGCGAGCGACTGGGCTGGGAACCGAAGGTCGGCCTGGAGCAGGGCCTGGAACGCACCATCGCCTACTTCCGCGACGTGGTGGCCAGCTGACATGCGGTATCTCGCCATCATTCCGGCCCGCGGCGGCTCGAAGGGCGTGCCGGGGAAGAACATCCGGGACATCGGCGGCAAGCCGCTGATCGCGTGGAGCATCGAGCAGGCCCAGGCGGTGGCGGCGATCGAACACGTCGTCGTCTCGACGGACGACGACGCCATTGTGGCCGTGGCCCGGCAGTTCGGTGCCGAAGTGCCGTTCCGGCGGCCGGCCGAACTTGCGCAGGACACCACGCCGACCGAGCCGGTCCTGACCCATGCGGTCGAGTGGTACCGGAACAACGGCTTTGCGCCGGACGCAGTCATCCTGCTGCAACCGACCTCGCCGTGGCGGCGCCCGGGTTCGCTGGCCGCGGCCATCGAGCGATTCGAGGCCGCGCAGGCCGACTCGCTGCTGGGTGTCTGCGAGAATCACCATTTCTTCTGGAAGAACCTGCAGCAGCCGCAGGCCTTGTACGACTACCGGAACCGGCCGCGCCGGCAGGACATTCCCGACGCCGATCGGTGGTATCGGGAGAACGGGTCGATCTACATCACCCGCACCGAACTGCTGATGCAGGGCGGCAACCGCCTGGGCGGCACGATTGCCATGTACCCCATGCACGAAGACGAGAGCTGGGAGATCGACTCCCTGGCCGATTTCGACGTCGTTGCAGCCTTTATCTCGCATGGCGCGACATCATGATCATCGAACGCAATCTCTCCAAGCTCATCGTTTTCTCGGAAGACAGCCTGCTCAATGCCTTGCGCAAGATCAGCGCGAACAAGAACCGGATGGTGTTTTCGGTGTCCGAGACCGGCAAGCTCGAAGGCGTGCTGACGGACGGCGACTTCCGGCGCTGGCTGCTGGACCAGGACCAGCTGAACCTGGACGCTCCCGTGAGCGCGGTCAGCAACAAGAACTTCGTCAGCATGCCGAGCGACGCGGCGTACGAGGACATCGAGCAGAAATTCGACGACCGCGTCACCGTCGTGCCGCTGCTCGATCGCCACATGCACCTGGTCGCGGTCGCGCAGCGGCAACCGGCGGACTTCCGCATCGGCGACTTCGTGATCGGGCCGGACAAGCCGGCCTTCGTGATCGCCGAGATCGGCAACAACCACAACGGCAGTGTCGAGCTGGCGCGCAAGCTGGTCGACGAAGCCGTGGCGGCCGGTGCCGATTGCGCCAAGTTCCAGATGCGCAGCATGGGCCAGCTCTATCGCAATGCCGGTGACGCATCGGATGCGAGCGAGGACCTGGGGGCGCAATACACGCTGGACCTGTTGTCCAAGTTCCAGCTCAGCGTGCCCGACATGTTGTCGGTGTTCGACTACTGCAAGTCGCGCAAGATCCTGCCCCTGTGCACGCCCTGGGACACCGACAGCCTCGCGGTGCTGGACCGCTACGGCATGCCGGCCTTCAAGCTCGCGTCCGCCGACCTGACCAACCACGACCTGCTCGAGGCGCTGGCCAAGACCGGCAAGCCGGTGATCTGCTCGACCGGCATGTCCAACGAGGCCGAGATCATCGACGCGGTGCGTATCCTGCGCCGGCTCAATGCGCAGTTCGTGCTGCTGCACTGCAACTCGACCTATCCGGCGCCGTTCAAGGACATCCACCTGCACTACATGGACCGGCTGCGGCAGATCGGCGACTGCCCGGTGGGGTATTCCGGCCACGAGCGGGGCATCTCCGTGGCCATCGCGGCGGCCGCGCGCGGCGCCAAGGTGATCGAGAAACACTTCACGCTGGACCGCACGATGGAGGGCAACGACCACCGGGTCAGCCTGCTGCCCGACGAGTTCCGGGCCATGGTGCAGGGCATCCGCGAGGTGGAACTGGCGCTGGGTTCCGGGGAGACGCGCAAGGTCACCCAGGGCGAAATGATGAACCGCGAGGTGCTGGCCAAGAGCCTGGTCATCAACCGCGACCTGGCCGCCGGCGAGCACATCACCGCGGAGATGGTCGAGGTGCGCAGCCCCGGCAAGGGCCTGGCGCCGTACCGCAAGGCAGAACTGGTGGGCCTGGCGGCGCGCCACGACTTCAAGGCGGGCGACTTCTTCTTCCCCTCCGACGTCGACGCCGAGCGGGTGGTTGCGCGTCCGTACCGGTTCTCGCGTCCGTTCGGCATACCGGTGCGGTACCACGACCTGGCCCAGATGGTCGGCAAGTCGAATTTCGACCTGGTCGAGTTCCATCTCAGCTACAAGGACATGGAGCAGTCGCCGGAGACCTATCTCAAGCAGGTGTTCGACCTCGACCTGGTCGTGCACAGCCCCGAGCTGTTCGCGGGCGATCACATCATGGACCTGTGTGCCGACGATCCCGCCTACCGGCAACGCTCGATCGACGAGTTGCAGAGGGTCGTCGACCTGACGCGGCGCCTGAAACCGTTCTTCCGGCGGGCCGAGCGGCCGCTGATCATCATCAACGCCGGTGGCTCGACCGCCGACGATTTCGTGCCCGAGGCGCAGCGCGCGGCAATGCACGCGCTGATCGCCGACAGCCTGTCGCGGATCGATGCCGACGGCGTGGAAATCATTCCCCAGACCATGCCGCCGTTTCCGTGGCACTTCGGCGGGCAGCGTTTCCACAACCTGTTCATGACGCCGTCCGACATCGCCGGATTCTGTGCGCAGTACCAGTACCGGATCTGCCTGGACGTCTCGCATTCGCAGCTGGCATGCAGCCACCTGAACATGTCGTTCAAGGAGTTTCTCGAGCAGGTCGGCGCCTGGAGCGCCCACCTGCACCTGGTCGATGCCGACGGCGTCGACGGCGAAGGGCTGCAGATCGGCGAGGGTTCGATGGACTTCGGCATGGTGGCCGACGTGTTGCGCGACAAGGCGCCCCAGGCGTCGTTCATTCCCGAGATCTGGCAGGGGCACAAGAACGATGGCGAAGGGTTCTGGGTTGCGCTCGATCGGCTGGAGCAGTGGTTCTAGTGCCGGACGCGCGCATCCGCATGGGTCGTTCGACCCTGGTGATGCCTGGCGCAAGGAACTCCCACCGGGCGGCTGGCGCATCGGCCATGTGACGTCGCCGGTAACTTTTGAGGTTTGCAATGTTCAATGATCGATCGATCCTGATTACTGGCGGAACGGGCTCCTTTGGCAAGCAGTACGTGCGCACGCTGCTGTCGTGCTACCGTCCGAAGCGCATCGTCGTGTACTCCCGTGACGAGCTGAAGCAATACGAGATGCAGCAGGAGTTCGACGCTCCCGTGATGCGGTATTTCATCGGTGACGTGCGCGACGGCCATCGACTGACGGAAGGCATGCGCGGGATCGACCTCGTCATCCATGCGGCGGCGCTCAAGCAGGTTCCGGCTGCCGAATACAACCCGATGGAGTGCATCAAGACCAACATCCATGGCGCCGAGAACGTGATTCGCGCGGCCCTGGAGAACAACGTGGAGAAGGTCATCGCCTTGTCCACGGACAAGGCCGCCAACCCGATCAACCTGTATGGCGCGACCAAGCTGGCGTCGGACAAGTTGTTCGTCGCGGCCAACAACATGGCGGGTGGCCGGCGGACGCTGTTTTCCGTCGTGCGGTACGGCAACGTGGTCGGTTCGCGCGGCTCGGTCGTGCCGTTCTTCCGCAAGCTCATGGCCGAGAACGCCGAGCACCTGCCCATCACCGACGAGCGCATGACCCGGTTCTGGATCACGCTGCAGGAGGGCGTCGATTTCGTGCTGAAGAATTTCGAGCGCATGTACGGCGGCGAGATCTTCGTGCCGAAGATCCCCTCGGTGCGCGTCGTCGACCTGGCCGCCGCGATGGCCCCCGGCATGGCAACAAAAATCATCGGTATCCGGCCGGGCGAGAAGCTGCACGAGATCATGTGTCCGGCCGATGACTCGCACCTGACGCTGGAGTTCGACCGGCACTACGTGCTGCAGCCGACGATCCGTTTTCACCACCGGGACGTCGACTACCGCGTCACCCGGCTGGGCGAGTCGGGGAACCTGGTGGCGCCCGGCTTTGCCTACGACTCGGGCAACAATCCCCATTTCCTGACCACCGAGGAAATTCGGGAGTTCAACGCACGGGCGGGCGCATGACGATCCCCTACGGCCGGCAGGACGTGACCGACGGCGACGTGGCCGCGGTCGTCGATGTGTTGCGCTCGGACTGGTTGACCCAGGGGCCGGTCGTGCCGCGTTTCGAGCAGGCGATCGCCGCCCATTGCAAGGCATCGCAGGCCGTGGCGGTCAGCAATGCCACCGTCGCGCTGCATATCGCCTGTCGCGCACTGGGCCTCGGACCGGGCGACTGGTTGTGGACCACTCCCAACACCTTCGTCGCGTCCGCGAACTGCGCCCTGTATTGTGGTGCCCAGGTGGATTTCGTCGATGTCGATCCGCGCAGCTACAACATGGACGCGGGCCAGCTGGAGCACAAGCTGCTGGAGGCGCAGCGCCTGGGCCGTTTGCCGAAGATCGTCGTCCCGGTGCATTTTGCCGGGCAGTCGTGCGACATGCGTGCCATCCGCGCGCTGGCCGACCGGTTCGGATTTCGCATCATCGAGGATGCGTCGCACGCGATCGGTGGCAGCTATCTCGATGCGCCGGTGGGCAGCTGCGCGTACTCCGACATCACCGTGTTCAGTTTCCACCCGGTCAAGATCATCACGACGGCCGAAGGTGGCATGGCGCTGACCAACGACGACGCGCTGGCGCAGCGGATGCGCCTGTTGCGCAGCCACGGCATCACCCGTGACGCGGCCGACATGGACGGGCCGTCCGAGGGCGCCTGGTATTACCAGCAGGTCGAACTCGGCTACAACTACCGGCTGACGGAACTGCAGGCGGCATTGGGCCTGAGCCAGTTCGATCGGCTTGCGGACTACGTGCAGCGCCGGCACGCGATCGCCGCCGCATACGACCGGGCCCTGGCCGACCTGCCCCTGGTGACGCCGTGGCAACACCCCGACAGCCGCTCGGCCCTGCACCTGTATCCGATCCAGGTCGAGGACGGTGCGAGCGGACCGCGCCGCAAGGCCGTGTTCGATGGGCTGCGCAGTGCCGGCATCGGCGTGAACGTGCATTACATACCGGTGCATACCCAGCCCTATTTCCGGCGCATGGGTTTCAAGCCGGGTGACTTCCCGCAGGCCGAGCGTTATTACGCCCGGGCCATCAGCCTGCCGATGTACGCGACCCTGACCGAGGACGACCAGCAGGCGGTCGTGCGGACCTTGCGTGGCTTGCTGGCATGAAGATCGCGGTGATCCCGGCCCGGGGCGGGAGCAAGCGCATCCCGCGCAAGAACATCAAGGCCTTCGCCGGCAAGCCGATCATCGCCTATTCGATCGAAGCCGCTCGCGACAGCCGGCTGTTCGACCGGGTGATCGTGTCGACCGACGACGAGGAAATCGCCGCGGTGGCGCGCCAGCATGGCGCCGAGACGCCGTTCCTGCGGCCGGCACCGCTGTCGGATGACCACACCGGCACGGCCGACGTGGTCAAGCACGCGCTCAGGTGGTTCCAGGAACACGGCCTGGCCGTCGACATGGTGTGCTGCATCTACGCGACCGCGCCGTTCGTGCGTGCGCAGGATCTGTGCCGGGGCGAGCAGATGCTGCGCGACTCGGGCCGGTCCTTCGCCTTCTCGGTGACCAGTTTTCCGTTTCCGATCCAGCGCGCCTTGCGCATCACCGCCGACGGCGCCGTGCAAGCCCTGCATCCGGAACATGCATTGACCCGCTCCCAGGACCTGGAGCATGCGTTCCACGACGCCGGCCAGTTCTATTGGGGGCATCCGCAGGCGTTTCTCGACGACGTGCCCCTTTTCTCCAGCGCCTCGATGCCGGTGGTCCTTCCGCGCTACCTGGTGCAGGACATCGACACGCCGGAGGACTGGACCCGCGCCGAACTCATGTACCAGGCCTGGCATGCCGTGCGGGAGACGCTGGTGTGAAGGTGGTCGTGCGCTGCGACTCTGCGCTGCACATCGGAAGCGGGCATGTCATGCGTTGTCTGACCCTGGCCTCGGTCCTGCGTGCCGAGGGTGCGCAGGTCCTGTTTGTCTGTCGCGACCTGCCCGGCGCGGTGCCGGACCTGGTGCGCCACAGAGGTATCGATCTTGCGATGTTGCCGGCGCCGGCCGGGCGGCCCGCGGCCTGGGGGCCGGGCACGGTGCCTGCGCATGCCCACTGGCTGGGGGTTCCCTGGCAACAGGACGCGCAGGAGTCCATCGACGTGGTGTCCGGATGGGGCGAGGGCGACTGGCTGGTCGTCGACCATTACGCGCTGGAAAGCGGATGGGAACAGGCGATGTCGCGCGTGGCGCGGCACGTGATGGTGATCGACGACCTGGCCGATCGTGCCCATGCGTGCGACGTCCTGTTGGATCAGAACCTGTTTTCCGCGATGCAGGCCCGTTATCAGGGGTTGGTGCCGCCCGGCTGCACGCTGCTGCTGGGACCGCACTATGCCTTGCTCCGGCCGGAGTTCGCGCAGGCCGCCGCGAGCCCAGGGCCACGCGATACGGCCGGGCGGCGCGTGTTCGTCTTCTTCGGCGGGACCGACTCCGACAACGAGACCGGCAAGGCGCTCGATGCGATCGCGCGTCTGCGCCGACCCGACCTGGCCGTCGACGTGGTGCTCGGCCCGGGCAACCCGCATGCGGAGCAACTCGTCCGCCGTTGGGGGGGCGAATCCTGGTTGCGCGTGCATCGGAACGTCGATGACATGGCGACGTTGATGGCCCGTGCCGACTTCGCGATCGGCGCCTCCGGTGCCTCTGCCTGGGAGCGCTGCTGTGTCGGACTGCCCACGATATGTATTGCGATCGCGCTCAACCAGGTCGCGATCGCGCAAGGGCTGGCCGAGCAGGGGGCCTGCACCTACCTGGGTGTCCCCGCGGAGGTGACGCAGGACGACATCGCCGCGGCCGTGCGCGCCTGGCTCGACGACGATGCCGCGCGCTCCCGTGTCGCCGCCGCCGCGCGTGCGCTGGTCGATGGGCGGGGTTGCCAGCGCGTGGCCGCGCTGTTGCGGGAAAATGCGGCATGAGAGTCTCGATCGTCTGTTCCGACACCCGCCACCCGGTTATGCCCCGTCTGAAGGACTGGAGCGAGACCATGACCCGTCACGGGCATGCGGTCAACCTGGTGAGCGATCTGCGGGAACTGGCAGACGGCGACATCCTGTTCCTGGTGTCCTGCAGCCAGATGGTGACACCCGCGACCCGGGACCGGTTTCGCGCGACCCTGGTCCTGCATGCGAGCGACCTGCCCAAGGGCCGCGGATGG
>JBFIDI010000249.1:0-8358 GCA_041581405.1 Burkholderiaceae bacterium | reverse complement strand
GCACCAGGGGATCGAGCCTGCGCGCGGCCTCGATCAGGCCGGCGCGCACGGCCGGATGCATGGCCGCGAACGGGTGGCGTCCGGCCTCGCAGCCGATGATGCCGCCCTCGCGCATCAAGGCCTTGCAGCTCAGGATGCCGCCCTGGCGGTTCTCGTAGTTGATCAGCGGCAACCAGCGCTGGTACTGGCGCACCGCTTCCTCGCGGTCGCCCGCCATGTAGGGGTCGAGGATCTGCCGGATGCCGTCCGGATAGCCGCCACCGGTCATGGCGCCGGTGGCACCGGCATCGAGGTCCGCCAGCAGCGTGATCGCCTCCTCGCCGTCCCACGGGCCTTCGATCGCGTCGCCGCCGGCGGCAATGAGTTCGCGCAGCTTGGACGCGGCCTGCGGCGTCTCGATCTTGAAATACGCGACGTTGCGGATCTCGCGCGCCATCTGCGCCAGCAGCGTCACCGGCAAGGCCGTGCCGCTGACCGGCGCGTCCTGGATCATGATCGGAATGTCGATGGCGTTCGATACCGCCTCGAAGAAGGCGCGGATGCCGGCCTCGCCGACGCGGATCGTCGCACCGTGGTAGGGCGGCATCACCATGACCATGCTGGCGCCGGCCTGCTGGGCGCGCCGGCTGCGTTCGGCGCACACCCGCGTGCCGTAGTGCGTCGTCGTCACGATCACCGGCACCCGGCCGGCGACATGGTCGAGGATGGCGGTGGTCAGCGTCTCGCGCTCGTCGTCCGACAACGAGAACTGCTCGGAGAAATTGGCCAGGATGCACAGGCCGTTGGAGCCGGCGTCGATCATGAAGTCGACACACCGCAACTGCCCGGGCAGGTCGATGTCGCCATCGGCGTCGAAGATGGTGGGAACGACCGGGAAAACACCCTTGTAACGGGCTGTGGACGGTGAAAGCATGGCGTGCGGGCTCCTTTCGGCGATGGTGCCTCCGGCCGACCTCGAGGCCGGAGAGATGCGGGCAGCGCCATTTTCGACGCTGAAACCGATTGAATTTGATCATAAATCGGCGTATAAACCGCGCTGGTATTTCCATAAACGACATTTTTGATCTAAAAGGCCTCCCATGAAATCGCTCGCCTCCATTGTTGCCGCCAGTTGCACCGCGCTGGCCACGTTCGTGCACCTGCCGATGCATGCCCAGGCCTGGCCGACCAAGCCGGTGCAGGTGATCGTTCCCGGCGCGCCCGGTGATGGCGCCGACCTCGCCGGACGGCTGCTGGGCCAGAAGCTGCAGGAAAAACTCGGCCAGAGTTTCGTCATCGACAACAAGACCGGAGCCGGCGGCATCATCGGCAGCGTCGCGGGCAAGAACGCCGCGCCCGACGGTTACCACTTCATCATCGGCACCGCCGGCTCGCACGGCATCAACGCGGCGGTCTACGAGAAGCTGGCCTACGACCCGATCAAGGACTTCGAACCCGTGATCCTGATCAACAAGACGCCCAACGTCTGTGTCATCCATCCGTCCATTCCCGCCTCCAATCTGGCCGAATTCGTCGCGCTGGCCAAGAAGGAGCCGGGCAAATATTCGTTCGCCTCGGGCGGCAACGGCAGTTCGGCCCACCTGTCGGGCGAATACCTGAAGATGCTGGCCGGCATCGACCTGCTGCACGTGCCCTACAAGGGCGCGACACCGGCGGTGCAGGCCGTGATCGCGGGCCAGGTGCAGATGTTCTGCGGCAACCTGCCGCCGGCCATCCCGCATATCAAGTCGGGCAAGTTGCGCGCACTCGGCGTCACGACCCTCAAGCGCAGCCCCGAGCTGCCCGACGTGCCGACCATCGACGAGTCGGGCTACAAGGGTTTCGAGTCGGTCGCCTGGTTCGCGTTCTTCGCGCCCAAGGGCACGCCGGCCGACGCGATCGCCAGGCTCAACCAGGCGCTGGACGAGGTCATCCGGATGCCCGACGTCCGCGAGAAGCTGCAGGCCCAGGGCACGGAGCCGGTGGGCGGCAGCCCGGCCGACCTGAAGCAGTTCCAGGCGGCCGAGATCGAGAAATGGACCAAGGTGGCGCGCACCGCCAAGGTCGCGCTGTGAGCCGCCGGGCCGCTCCGAAGGCGAACGGTCCCGCAATGCGGAGGGCAGCCGCATGAGCGACGGGACCTTGCGCCTGGGCATCAGCCGGGACTTCCTGGCCCAGGACGGCAGCAGCACGATGGACCCGCAGGCGATGGCCGCGCTGCAGGCCGTCGACGGACTGGTCATCGAGATGCTGGAGCAACCCGCGCAGGCGCCGATCACCCGGGCCGACCTGTGCCGCTACGACGCCTTGATGATCAAGCGCAATCCGGTCGATGCGTCCTTGTTCGACCCGCAGGCGGCGGGCACGCTGCGCCTGCGCCTGCTGGCCCGCAACGGCGTGGGTTTCGACCATGTCGCGGTGGACGCATGCACCGGCGCCGGTGTCATGGTGTGCACGACGCCGGACGCGGTGGCGCGACCCGTGGCCTCGTCGATCATGGCGATGATGCTGGCGTTTTCCCACCGGCTGCTGCCCCGCGACCGGGCCACGCGCGAAGGCCGCTGGTCGCAACGCTGGAACGAGGTCGGCCGCGGCCTGACCGGCCGCACGCTGGGCGTGGTCGGCCTGGGCAACATCGGGCTCGAGCTGCTGCGCCTGGCCTTGCCATGGGAGATGCGCCACCTGGGCACGACGCCGCGCGTGAATCCGGCGCGGTATGCCGGCCTGAACGTCGAACCGGTCGCGCTCGACCGATTGCTGGCCGAGTCGGACTTCGTCGCGCTGTGTTGTCCGCTCAACGATGCCACGCGCGAACTGATCGACGCCCGGGCGCTGGCGCGCATGCAGCCCCATGCGGTGCTGATCAACACCGCGCGCGGCGAGGTGGTCGACGAAGCCGCGCTGGTCGACGCCTTGCGCAGCGGCCGCATCGGCGGCGCCGGCATCGACGTGTTCGCGCAGGAACCCCCCGCCAGCGACAACCCGCTGTTCGGGCTGGACAACGTGATCCTGGGCTCGCACAACCTGGCCTACACCGACGAGCTCAACAGCAAGGCCAACCGCAGTTGCGCGGCCGCCGTGGGCCTGCTGGCGGCCGGCCGTCGGCCGCCGAACCTGGTCAATGGCGCGGTGTTGTCCCATCCGCGCCTGGCTGGCCTGGCGGCCTGAAACGCGCGACACCGTCGCGCGCCACGGCGCCGGCGGGGTCAATCGGTTCCGTCGTCCGGGACCGCCGGCTGCGGGGCCTTGCGCACGCGGCGCGTGCGCGCGGGCTTGGTGCTGCCGTAGCGCTGCTCGATCAGCTTGAGCAAAATCTGCTTGGCCTTGAGCACGTGGGCATGCGTCAGGATGGCCGCCGCCTCGGCATCACCGTCGCTGATGGACTCGATCATGTGCCGGTGGTCGTTGATCACGCCCTCGTAACGCTCGGGGCTGTACTTGTACTCGCGCCACAAGCCGGCCAGCAACAGCCAGTGCCGGTCCAGCAGTTGCTGCGCATCCGGGTTCGCGGCCATCTCGCTGATGAGCTGGTGCAGGTGCCGGTTCGCCAGCAAGGCACCGGCATAGTCCTGGCGCTGCACGCAGGCCTCGAGGTCGAGTTCGATCGCGCGCATGCGCGCCACCTGCTCCGGTGTGCGCAGCCGCGCGGCCCGGCGCACCATCAGCACCTCGAGGGCATTGCGGATGTCGAAGATGTTGCCCACGAAGTCCGGGTCGATCGAGCGTATGCGCGCGCCACGATTGGGCTCCATCGTCACCAGGCCTTCGCCGCGCAACTCGCGCAGCGCTTCGCGGATCGGCATCTGGCTCACGCCGTAACGCTGTGCGAGTTCGGCGGTGGTGACACGCGTGCCGAACACCAGTTCGCCGGCCAGGATGTCGTCGCGGATGCGTTGCTGGATGTCGGGGAATCGGGCCATGGGCAGATCGGTCGATGAGGAATCGACCCATTGTGCCGCAAGCCGCGGCCGCCTCACGCCGGCGTGAACATCGGCACCAGGGTGCCGTCCTCGGCGGGCCTGGGCACCAGCCTGACCCGATCGCCGATCCGGATCGCCTCGAAGTCGCAGTCGACGATGTTGGTCAGCATCGTGACGCCCTCGTCGAGCCGCACATAGGCGATCACGTAGGGCACCGGACCGACGCGCCGGCACACGCTGAAGCTGTAGATCGTGCCCTGCCCCCGCGCGGCGCGCCAGTCGGACGCCTCGCCCAGGCACAGCGGACAGACCGGGCGCGGGTACCAGTGCGGCTTGCCGCAGGCGCGGCAGTGGCGCAACATCAACCGGCCTTCGGCCAACGCGCTCCAGTACGGCGTGTTGTCGGGGTATTGCGTGGGCGCCGGGATCGTGCGCGCCGCGGGGGTGGTCGTGCTCATGGATGTCCCTTCATGCTGCGTGCGGTGGCGGCGGGGCGACGAGAGGCCGCTGCCGCGTGCGTGCTCACTGGAGTACCTTCGTGCTGCGCACTGCGGTATTCGCGCTTGGGAACGGCCCGGCGCGCTCATGCCCGCTCCAGGATCAGCGTGGCGCTGCCGTGGCGCGAGCCCAGCATGCCGCCGGTGCCGTGCGCCAGCGCCAGCGTGCAGTCCGGCACCTGCACGGCGGGGTGGGCCTCGCCGCGCAGCTGGCGTACCGCCTCGATGACCTTGGTGATGCCGCCGCGGTTCGAGGGATGGTTGTTGCACAGGCCGCCGCCATCGGTGTTGACCGGCAAGCGGCCGACACCGGAGATCAGGTTGCCGTCCTGCACGAAACGACCCCCCTCGCCTTTGCTGCAGAAACCCAGGTCCTCGAGCTGCATCAGCACCGTGATCGTGAAGCTGTCGTAGATCGACGCGTACCGGATGTCGGCCGGCGTCACCCCGGCCTCGGCAAACGCCGCCGGACCGGACCATGCGGCGGCGGAATACGACAGGTCGACCTGCCCGCCCGCCTGGCCCTTGATCGCCTCGCCGGCACCGAGCACGAAGACCTGCGGCCGTTGCAGACTGCGCGCGATCTCGGGCCGGGCCACCACCAGCGCACCGCCGCCGTCGCTGACGACGCAGCAGTCGAGCCGGCGCAGCGGATCGGCGATCATCGGCGAGGCCAGCACGTCGTCGACCGTGACCACGTCGCGCAGCATCGCGTGCGGGTTGTGCTGCGCATGGTGCGAGGCCGCCACCTTGACCCAGGCCAGCTGCTCGGCCGTCGTGCCCCAGTCGTGCATGTGGCGCATCGCCACCATCGCATACATGTTCACGGTCACCGGGCCGAACGGCGCCTCGAACGGCGCGTCCGGCACGTTGGGCCCCAGGTTGCGCGGCTGCGTGCCGCTGGAGGCCTCCGAACGCGGACGCCCGGCCAGCGTGATCAGCGCCACGTTGCACCTGCCCGCCGCAATCGCCTGCGCCGCATGGGCCACGTGGATCAGGTAGGACGAACCGCCGGTCTCGGTGGTGTCGACATGGCGCAGCTTCAGCCCGAGGTAGTCGACCATGTTGAGCGCACCCAGGCCCGGCGCGTCGCCGGCGCAGAAATAACCATCGACGTCCTGCAACGACAAGCCGGCATCGTCCAGCGCGCCGCGCGCGCATTCGGCGTGCAACTGGGCCACGGTCTTGTCGGGTGCCTTGCGGGTGGGATGCTCGAAGGCGCCGACGATGCAGGCTTTGCGGGAGATGGTCATGGGCGAAGAACGGGTGTTGGCACGCAGGCTGGTGGAGCGGCCGATGATGGCCCGCGGGTGATGGTTCGGCCGTCCCATGCGTGACAAATGCGGTGCGGCACAATCGAACGACCCGCACTACCCGAGACCGCTTCATGCCTGTCCTCGCCACACGGATACAGCCGCAGTCGGATGACCATGCCCGCAACCGGGCGCACATGGAGCGGCTGCTGGCCGAGGCGCGCGGCCTGGTCGAACGCACGCGCGCGCGTTCGGCCGCGGCCAGGCCCTTGTTCGACAAGCGCGGCCAGTTGCTGCCGCGCGAACGCATCGCGCTGCTGCTGGACGCGGGCGGCGACTGGCTCGAGCTGTCGGCGCTGGCCGGTTACGGCATGGACCATCCGGACCCGGCGAAATGCATCGCGGGCGCCGGCGTCATCGCCGGCATCGGCAGCGTGGCCGGCACCCGCTGCATGGTGGTGGCGTCGGACTCCGGCATCGAGGCGGGCTCGATCCGCGCCATGGGCCTGGTGAAGATGCTGCGCGCGCAGCAGATCGCACTGGACAACAAGCTGCCGTTCGTGCACCTGGTCGAGAGCGCCGGTGCCAACCTGCTGCGTTACAAGGTCGAAGGATTCGTGCATGGCGGCACGATCTTCCGCAACCTGGCGCGGCTGTCCGCCGCCGGCGTGCCGGTGATCACGGTCGTGCATGGTTCGTCGACCGCCGGCGGCGCCTACATGCCCGGCCTGTCGGACTACGTGGTCCTGGTGCGCGGGCGTGCCCGCGCCTTCCTGGCCGGCCCGCCGCTGCTCAAGGCGGCCACCGGCGAGATCGCCACCGAGGAGGAACTCGGCGGCGCCGAGATGCATGCCAGCGTGTCGGGCCTGGGCGAATACATGGCCGAGGACGATGCCGACGGCGTGCGCCTGGCACGCGACATCGTGCAGCGCCTGCAGTGGGAGCGGCACCTGGCCGCCAGCCCCCCTGCCCGCGGTGCTGCCACCGCGCCGCCGCGCCACGATGCGCAGGAACTGCTCGGCATCCTGTCGGCCGACGGCCGCAAGCCGGCCGACATGCACGAGGTCATCGCGCGCATCGTCGACGACTCGGACTTCCTCGCATTCAAGGCCTTGTACGGCCCGGCCACGATCACCGGCCATGCCAGCATCGAAGGCCATCCGGTGGGCATCGTCAGCAACAACGGTCCGCTGGACCCGGACGGCGCCAACAAGGCCACCCACTTCATCCAGGCCTGCTGCCAGAGCGGCACCGCGCTGGTCTACCTGCAGAACACCACCGGCTACATGGTGGGCAAGGACTTCGAGCGCGGCGGCATGATCAAGCACGGCGCGAAGATGATCCAGGCCGTGGCCAACGCCAGCGTGCCGCAACTGACCATCATGTGCGGCGCCTCGTTCGGCGCCGGCAACTACGGCATGTGCGGGCGCGGCTACGATCCGCGTTTCCTGTTCTCGTGGCCCAATGCGCGCACCGCGGTCATGGGCGGCGAACAGGCGGCCACGACGATGCGCATCGTGGCCGAAGCCGGCGCCCGGCGCAAGGGCGTGGCGCTCGACACCGACGCGCTCGACGCGCAGGAGAAAGCCATCATCGACACCTTCGAGCGCCAGCAAAGTGCGATCGCCACCTCCAGCCGGATGCTCGACGACGGCATCATCGATCCGCGCGACACCCGCGCCGTGCTGGCCCTGTGCCTGGACCTGTGTGCGGACGCGGCGCGGCGCAGCCTGCGGCCGATGCAGTTCGGAGTGGCGCGGCCATGACAGCTGCTGCCGCACAGATCGCACCACGGAGCACCTCCACGATGACCGGCTTCACCTCGCTGCTGATCGCCAACCGCGGCGAGATCGCCGTGCGTATCCTGCACACCGCGCGCCGCATGGGCCTGCGGGTCGTCGCCGTGTATTCCGATGCCGATGCCGACGCCCTGCATGTCCGGCTGGCCGACCAGGCCGTGCGGCTGGGCGCGGCTCCCGCCCGGGACTCCTACCTGAACATCGCCGCCATCATCGACGCGGCCCGGGCCAGCCGCGCGCAGGCCATCCATCCCGGCTACGGCTTCCTGGCCGAGAACGCCGACTTCGCCCAGGCCGTCAGCGACGCCGGCCTGGCCTGGGTCGGCCCGTCGGCCGCGGCGATCCGGGCCATGGGCGACAAGGCCCGCGCCAAGCGCCTGATGCTGGCCGCCGGCGTGCCCTGCGTGCCGGGTTACGACGGAGCGGACCAGGACGCCGCCACGCTGCGCGCGCAGGCCGACGCCCTCGGATATCCGCTGATGATCAAGGCCACGGCCGGTGGCGGCGGGCGCGGCATGCGCCTGGTCGCAGGCGCCGAGGCCTTCGACGCCGCGCTCGCCAGTGCGCGCTCGGAGGCCGCCTCGGCGTTCGGCTCGGACCACGTGTTGCTCGAACGCGCCATCACCGAGCCGCGCCACGTGGAGATCCAGGTGTTCGCCGACGCGCACGGACACGTGGTGCACCTGGGCGAACGCGACTGCTCGGTGCAACGCCGCCACCAGAAGCTGATCGAGGAGGCGCCGTCCACCGCGCTCGACGGGGCGGCGCGCCGGCGGATCGGAGATCTCGCGCTGCGCGTCGTGCGGGCCTGCGGATACCGCAACGCCGGCACCGTCGAGTTCCTTCTCGATCGCGAGGGCAAGGCGTATTTCATGGAGGTCAACGCCCGCCTCCAGGTAGAGCATCCGGT
>JBFIDI010000248.1:0-8362 GCA_041581405.1 Burkholderiaceae bacterium | reverse complement strand
CAGACCCATATCGTCGGGCTCCACACCAATGTGCAGTTCCTGCGGTATGTGGCGCGCAGCCCGTCGTTCGTCGACGCCAACCTCGATACCGCGCTGATTCCGCGCGAAGCGGCCGTATTGTTCAAGCAGGAGCCGGTCGGACTGGCGTTTGCCGTGGCCGCGTCGGTCGCCGAGCGCTTGCTGGCGGAACGGCGGCTGGAGCAGGCCGACCCGTTCAGCCGCCGCGACGGCTGGCGCGCCTTCGGTGTCGCGACGCGCCGTTTCGGGTTCGAGTTCCAGGGCGAGTCGGTCGAGGCCCGGCTGAGCTACCTGCATGACGGCGGCTTGCAGCTGCAGGTGGGCACCATCGATGCGGCCCTGGTGTTCGACGCGGTCGACGGCGGCATCGACCTGCGGTTCGCCGGACAACGCCACGTGGTGCGGGTCTACCGCGTCGGCGAACAGGTGCATGTGTTCGCACCCCATGGCGCGACCCGCATCCTGGACGTCGACTTGCTGGACCACGCCGGTGACAGCCATGGCGAGGCCGGCCGCCTGACCGCACCGATGCCCGGCAAGGTGTTGTCGTTTGCGGTCAAGGTCGGCGACAAGGTCAGCAAGGGCCAGGCGCTGGCGGTGATGGAGGCCATGAAGATGGAGCACACGATCGCCGCGCCGGCCGACGGCACGGTGGCCGAAATCCTGTACGCGCCAGGTGACCAGGTCGGCGAGGGCGCCGAATTGTTGACAATGGCGGCATGACGATGCGTGTGGTTTTCTGTGATCCCTCTTGCGAACCGGCACCCTGGCTGGAGGCCTTGCGAAGGCATTTGCCGCAGGCGCAGGTCGACGCCTGGGTCGATGGCGCCGAGCCAGCCGACTATGGCGTCGCGTGGGCGCCGCCGCAGGCCTTCATCGACCAGCAGACACGGCTCAAGGCCTTGTTCAATGTCGGGGCGGGGGTCGACAAGCTGATGCAACTGCGCCTGCCCGGGCACCTGCCCGTGGTGCGGCTGGACGACGCCGGCATGGCCGCGCAGATGGCCGAATATGTCTGCCATGCGGTGATCCGCCACTACCGCGAGTTCGCCGCGTACGAGGCGCAGGCGGCGCAAGGCGCATGGGTGCGCCGACCCGCGCGGCCGCGTTCGGAATTCTCCGTCGGCGTGCTGGGGCTGGGCGTGCTGGGATCCCGGGTCGCGCAGGCCTTGCGCCAGTTCGACTTCCCGGTCCGGGGGTGGAGCCGCAGCGCCCGGGCGGTGGAGGGCGTGCGCTGTTTTGCCGGCGATGCGCAGATGAACGATTTCCTTGCGCATTGCCACGTGCTGGTATGCCTGTTGCCGCTGACGGACGATACCCGCGACCTGCTGGGGCGCGAGCGACTGCTGCACCTGCCGCGCGGGGCCTGTCTGGTGAACGTGGCGCGTGGCGAACACGTCGTCGACGACGACCTGCTGGCGCTGCTCGACGAGGGGCACCTGTCGGGCGCCACGCTCGACGTGTTCCGCACCGAACCCTTGCCGCCGGAGCATGTGTTCTGGCGCCATCCGAAAATCACGGTCACGCCCCACATCTCGGCCCAGACCCTGCGCGAGGAAAGCATTGCGCAGATCGCGGGCAAGATCCTGGCCTTCGAACGCGGCGAACCGGTTGCAGGTATGGTCGACCTGCAACGCGGATACTGAGCGCGACACGAGCGGCGCCATTGACCCATTGCGAGGAACTGCCATGAGAATGCCCCCCAAGGTCAAGCTGGTCGAGGTCGGCCCGCGTGACGGCTTGCAGAACGAAAAACTGACGGTGCCGGCCGAAATCAAGGTCGGGCTGGTACACCGGCTGCAGGAGGCCGGGCTGCGGGAAATCGAGGTCACCAGTTACGTCAGCCCCAAGTGGGTGCCGCAGATGGCCGACAACGCGCAGGTCATGTCCGGCATCGAGCGCCGCCCCGGCGTGCGGTATTCGGTGCTGACGCCCAACCTCAAGGGTTTCGAGGCCGCGGTGGCGCTGGACAAGGCCTTCTGGCCCGATGAAATCGTCGTGTTCGGCGCCGCCAGCGAAGCCTTCAGCCAGCGCAACATCAACTGTTCGATCGCCGAGAGCATCGAGCGCTTCCGGCCGGTGGTCGAGGCGGCGCGCGGCGCCGGCGTGTTCGTGCGGGGCGCCATGTCCTGTGCCGTGGGTTGCCCGTACGAAGGCGAGGTCGCGCCGGAGCGGGTCGCGATGCTGGCGGGTCTGATGAAGGACATCGGCGTGCAGCACGTCGGCGTGGCCGACACGATCGGCGTCGGCACGCCGTTCAAGGTGCAGCGGGCGCTGGAGGCCACGTTGCAGCACTACGCCATCGACGACGTGTCCGGCCACTTTCACGATACCTACGGACAGGCCCTGGCCAATACGCTGGCATGCATGGAACTGGGCGTGTGGCAGTTCGACACCTCCATTTCGGGCCTGGGTGGCTGCCCGTATGCCAAGGGGGCGACCGGCAACGTGGCGACCGAAGACGTGGTCTACATGTTGCACGGCATGGGCATCGAGACCGGTATCGACATGGACAAGCTGCTCGATGCCGGCATGTTCATCAACGAGTTCCTGCAACGCAAGTCCGGCTCCCGCGCCGCCCGTGCGTTGTTGAGCAAGCGGGAGTCCTGATGCCTGCGGTCCGGTCCCGATCCTGTGTGCCCCGCCTTTCATGAGATGACGACCATGTGTGGATCCGAAGTCATTCCCCTGCCTGAACCCGTACGGCGCGTCGTCGACGTGTTGCACGCGCGCCAGCATCCCCATGCGCCGGTCATGCTCGATGCCGCCGCGCGTACCGCGCAACAGGCGGCCGACGCGCTGGGGGTGGCTCTGGGGCAGATCGCCAAGAGCATCATCTTCCGGCGCAAGCCCGACGACGTGGCCGTGCTGGTCGTCACCTCCGGCGATCGCCGGGTCCATGAGGGGCAGGTGGCCGCGCTGGTCTGCAGCGAGGGCCACGGCAGGCTCGGGCGGGCCGACGCGGAGTTCGTCAAGGCGCGCACCGGCTTTTCCATCGGCGGCGTGGCGCCGCTGGCCCATGCCAGCGACTGCGTGACGCTGATCGACCGGGAGTTGTTCCGTTTTGACGAAATCTGGGCCGCTGCGGGCCATCCGCACGCGGTGTTCAAGCTCACCCCGCAGCAATTGCAGCAGCTGACGGGTGCGCCGGTCGCCGATGTGGTGGAGCCCGTGGGGGCTGCAGCGTCATGAATACCGCCGATACGCTGTCGGCGCTGGCCGAGCTGGCGCAGGACCCGGCCCACCTCGTGCCGTCCCCCTGTGTGTCGGTCTGCCGCATGGACCCGGCCTCCGGCCTGTGCAGCGGTTGCCTGCGCACGATCGACGAGATCGTCGCCTGGGGCGGGATGGACGAATCGTCGAAGCGTCAGGTCTGGACCTGTATCGTGCAGCGCGTGGCCTTGCGGGCGGCGTGACGGTTGCCCGGGGAACCCGCATGAAGCAGATCGACTTCTATTTCGACTTCATTTCACCGTACGCCTATCTCGCCTTCGAGCATCTGCCCGAGGCCCTGATGGGCCACAGCTACGCCATCCGCTACAAGCCCGTCCTGTTCGCGGCATTGCTGGGCCGGCACGGGCAGCTCGGCCCGGCCGAGATCGCACCCAAGCGCGACTGGACCTACCGTCAGGTGGCCTGGCTGGCCCATCGACATGCGATCGACCTGCGCCTGCCCGCAGCCCATCCGTTCAACCCCTTGCCGCTGTTGCGCCTGGCACTGGCCGGCGCCGGGCCCGACGGGCTGCCGAGCCGGTTCGTGACCGAGACGATCTTCCACCATGTCTGGCGCAGCGGGCTCGATGCCGTCGATGGCGCGCGCATGCAGGCGCTGGCCACCCACCTCGCGCCGGTGCGGGATCCGGCCGCCGATGACGTGAAAGCGCAACTCAAGGCGCTGACCGACGAGGCCGTGGCCCTGGGACTGTTCGGCGTGCCGACCCTGGTCGTCGACGGTCGCCTGTTCTGGGGGCTCGACGCCTTGCCGATGCTCGCCGCCTATCTGGCGGGTGATGCCTGGTTCGACGGTCCGCAATGGGACGCCGCCGCGGCGTTGCCGGTGGGCATCCGTCGACCGGACTGATGCTTGCCGATGGCCGTGGGCTGGTCCGGCCTGTCGCGGTGGTTCAGGCCAGGTCGCCGAGACGGCGATGCCATTGCTCCACGTTCTGCAAGCGCGTGCGGCCCCCCTCGCCGAGCAATGGCGCCAGCTGGCCGGCCAGGAAGTTGAGCAGGCTGACGGCTGCGGCGTAACTGTCGAAGATCGAAGCGCCGCGGTTGTGGCAGGTCAGCGTCCAGTGCGCGAAATCCAGGTCGGCGGCGCCCGAGGGGTCGGTCAACAGCACGATCCGGGCGGACGTCGCTTTCGCCGCACGCATGGCATTCGCAAATCCGGCCGTGCGCCGGCGCAGCCCGATCGCCAGGATCACGTCTTTTGCGCCCAGGTCGGCCAAGGCCTCGGCCAGCGTCTCGGTCGGTAGCGGAGCGAGTTCGACGCCGCCGCGCAGCAATCCGATCTGCGTGCGCGCGTACATCGCCAGCCAGGCGCTGTTGCGAAATCCGACCACGACCACCCGGCGCGCGTGCGCCAGGGCCTGCAGCACCTGGTCCAGCTGCTCCTCGGTCACGGCGGCCAGCGTGCGGGCCAGCAACTGCTGGTCGGCCGCGACATGGCTGGCGAACGCCGCGTGCCGCCCCGCGCCGACCGGCGCGCTGTTCTCCAGGTACACCGGCGAGCCCCACTGCTGCGCATTGCGTGCCTCGGTCCGTGCCGTGGCGTAACTGGCATATCCGAGCCGCTGCACCAGCCGTGTGACCGCGGCCTTGGACGCACCCGCGTCCAGGGCCAGTTCGGTCGCGGAATGCGTGGCCAGCCGACCGGGGTGGTCGAGCAATACATCGGCCACGACCAGTTCGCTGCCGGGCAGCCGGTTGTAGGCCGATCGGATGCGGCTTTCCAGTGATGGCACCAATGGGCTGGGACGGGTCTTGCGCGTGCGGCGTTCGGGCGGTGGCATGGTGGTGCGGCTTCGGTTCGGGTTCGGGTGGCACGGGACTTGCGGACCCGCAGGACGCTCCCGTCTGAAACGGGTGTTTCACGCGATAGCTTACTGAAATTCGGCGATACCACCATGGCCATGACTGAAACTGCAGTTTTAATTGCACCAACATTGATTCTTGTGGATCAACTTGGTGCATGCGCCCGGGAACGAAGGTGCCGTCCCGGCGCTCCGCGATCGGAGCCGGCATGACTGCGGAGACCGGCTTGACCGGCGTGGCGGCGCGTGCCGACATGCTCAGTCGCACGCTCGGCGCCTGGACCGACAGGCTCGCCGCCGCGCTGCTGATGCTGCTGGTGCTCGATGTCTGGCTCGGCGTGCTGGTGCGGTACGTCGTGCCCTGGCCGCTGACCTTCACCGAGGAACTGGCCCGCTATCTGATGATCTGGGTCGCCTTGCTGGCGGTGTCCTGCTGCATTCCGCGCCGCGAACACATCGGCGTGCAGGCCTTGTTCGAGCGCCTGCCGGCGCCGGCGCGGCGCCATCTGCTGGCCGTCGTCGACCTGCTGGGCATCGCGTTCTTCGTCTTCCTGCTGTTCTACGGCCTGGGCCTCGTCGAGCGCGGCAGCAAGACCTTCACGATGATCTACGGCACCAGCAAGGCCTTGCCGTTCGCCGCGGTGCCGGTCGGCGCCGCACTGGCCGCCGTCCAGTTGACGCTGGTGGCGATCCGCGACCAGGCGCGCCTGCGCCACGCGCCGCAGCAGATGGTGTGCCCATGACCTACGTCGCCATCACCTTCTTCCTGCTGATGCTGCTGGGCATGCCCATCGGCTACGTGCTGGGCATCGCCGGCGTGATCGGCATGTGGACCATCGACCCCGGCGGCCGCTTCTTTCCGATGGCGGCCGAGCGCTTCTTTGCCGGGCTCGACCTGTTCACCTTCCTGGCCATGCCCTTCTTCATCCTGGCCGGCGAGATCATGAACCGCTCCGGCATCACCGACCGGCTGATCGACCTCGCCCATGCGCTGGTGGGCCATCTGCGTGGCGGCATGGCGCATTCCAACATGGTGGCCTCGGTAATGTTCGCCGGGCTCAGCGGTGCGGCGACCGCCGACGCGGCAGCCTTCGGCAACACCCTGGTCCCGGCCATGGTGAAGAAGGGCTACACACGGCCGTTCGCCTGTGCGGTGACGGCCGCCGGCTCCATCATCGGCCCGACCATTCCGCCGTCGAACCTGATGATCATCTACGGTTCGCTGATGGGTGTGTCGATCGCCGGCCTGTTCGCCGCCGGCATCCTGCCGGGCCTGCTGATCTGCCTGGTGTGCATGGCCGTGATCCGCGGCCTGGCGAACCGGCTGGGCCTGCCCAAGGCCGAGGGCCGTCCGAGCCTGCGCGGCATCTTCGTCGCGTTCAAGGACGGTTTTGCCGCGCTGGTGATGCCGGTGGCGATCCTCGGCGCCATCCTGGGCGGGCTGGCGACGCCGACCGAAGCCGCCTCGGTCGCCGTCCTGTACGCGCTGGTGATGGGCGCCTTCGTATACCGCAAGGTCGGCTGGGGCGACCTGCTCGAGATGTCGATCCGCACGGCGCGCATCACCGGCATCGTGTTCCTGATCATCGCGTCGGCATCGATCCTGGGCTGGTGGATGACCTTCCTGCAGCTGCCGCAGGCGATTGCCGCCGCATTCCTGTCCGTCTCCGACAACCCGGCCGTGATCGTGGCGCTGATCCTGTCGTTGCTGTTGTGCATCGGCATGTTCATGGACATCAACGCGATGCTGATCATCCTGGCGCCGGTGCTGGCGCCGCTGACCGTCACGATCGGCATGGACCCGGTGCACGCCGGCGTGATGATCGTGCTGGCGCTCAACATCTCGCTGATGACGCCACCGGTGGGCGCGTGCCTGTTCGTGCTGGCCTCGGTCACCGGCGAACGGATCGAGAACATCGCGCGGGCCTTGTGGCCGTTCTTGCTGGCCGAGGTCGCCGTGTTGTTCCTGGTCGCCTACTGGCCCGCCCTGACCCTGTCCGTGCCGCGCTGGCTCGGCCTGAGCAACTGAGGTGTCGCGCCGCGCGCGCCTCGGTGCGCGACGGCATCCCGCTTTCCCTTTCCCTTTCCCTTGTTTCAACCCACTCCAGGAGTATTGACCATGACCACGATGAAGAAACTCTCTCTGACCGCCGCCGCGATCCTGCTGGCCGCTGCGCCCGCGTTCGCGCAGAAGACCATGCGCATCGCCCACCTCAACCCCGAGAGCCCGTTCGAAAGCCATTCGGGCGCAATGGCCGCCGTGTTCAAGAACCTGGTGGAAACCGGCACTAACGGCAGCGTCAAGGTGCAGATCTTCCCGAACGGCCAGCTCGGCAAGGACAACGAAGTCATCCAGCAGGTGCGTGACGGCATCGTCGAGTCGACGATCTCGTCGTCCGGTGGCGTGGCGTCGCACTACAAGATGGTCGGCGTGTTCGACCTGCCGTTCGCGTTTCCCAACATCGCGGTCGTCGACAAGGTGATGGACGTCAACAGCCCGTTCGGCAAGAAGATGTCCGCGGACCTGCAGGCCAAGACCGGCCTCAAGGTGCTCGGACTGCTGGACAGCGGCGGCTTCTTCGCGATCAGCAACTCCAAGCGTCCGATCAAGACCGCCGCCGACATGGCGGGCCTGCGGATCCGCACGATGACCTTGCCGACCCACGAGGCCACGGTCAAGTCGCTCGGCGGCCAGCCCACGCCGCTGCCGTGGGCCGAGGTCTATACCTCGCTGCAGACCGGCGTCGCGGACGGCCAGATGAACCCGATCCCGATCATCGCCTTCGCCAAGTTCGATGAAGTGCAGAAATACCTGTCGATCACCAATCACGTGATCACCCCGTATTTCTGGCTGGTCAACGCGAAGTTCTACGAAGGGCTGACCGCCGAGGAGCGCAAGGTGGTCGACAACGCGGCCGAGGTCGCGGTCGAGGCGGGTCGCGGCATTTCGCGCATCATCGAGGCGTCGGTGGAGAAGGGCTTGCCAAAACTCGGCAAGAAGATGACCATCAACGCTGTGCCGCCGGCCGAGTTGAAGAAGTTTGCGTCCGTTGCCCAGCCGGCGGTGCGCAAGGTGATCGAGGAGCAACTGGGTGCCGATGGCGTGGCCATGCTCAATGCGATGCTGGCGGATATCGACAAGGCCGCCAAGTAGGAAAAACAGGAGACTGAATGTCTGTGGAATTGCTGATCGGCGCCGGCCTGCGGGCCTGCCGCAACCCGTTGGCAGCCCCCGCGGCCGAGCGCTACGGGGACACGCGCGCACAAGTCCTCTCGCAGGCCGGATTCGACGCCGCCGAGCGCGAGAT
>JBFIDI010000247.1:0-8382 GCA_041581405.1 Burkholderiaceae bacterium | reverse complement strand
GCCCTTGCCGGCGGCGTCCCGGCCTTCGAACAGGATCACGACCTTGTGTCCGCTGTGCACGACCCAGTCCTGCAACTTGACCAGCTCGCCCTGCATCTGGAAGAGTGCGTGGAAATACGCGCGACGCTGAGCGGCATGCGCGTCGCCCGGGGACTGCCCGTCGTCGTGCGCCAGCGGGTCCAGGTTGCGATCGTCCAGTTCCAGTTCGAGTTCTTCGTCGTAGCCGTCGGCCAGTTCGTGGCGGATGCGGCGTACCAATTCGTCTTCTTCGAAACCCACGTGATCTCCTCGAGCCGTCCAGGTGCAGGACCGAAGCCGCAGACGATAGCCGGCGTCGATGACGCGGCCGTGACAACGCGGTCGAACGGCCGCCGGCCGCCGCGCGCCGGTCAGCGCATGGCCCGTCCGGTCGCGACACCGCGCACGAAGGCGCTCAGGTCGACGCGGGCGTCGAGGCGCTCGAGCAGCACGATGGCCTGTGCCAGATCGCGACGGGAGCCGATGTCCTGCTGTAGCGCGATGGCTTGTGGATACCACTTGCGCACCATGTGCCGCGGCAACACGCCGCGCAAGGCCTCGATGCTGTAGCGGGTGCGCTTGGCCAGCAGCCGCACGTGGTGCAGGGCCCGGGGATCGTCGGCCGCCTTGCGCTCGCGCACGAGCCGCTTGTGCAGGCGCGTCGCACGGCGCGCCGCCCACTCCCGCAACGGGGGGGCGTCGGTGCCGGCCGGGCCTTCGCCCGGGGTTTCCAGCCACCGCGTGGCCTGCAGCAGGCACTGGCCCACGGCCGGATCCTGCAGCCGCTGGCGCACGGCCGCACGCTGGCTGGCGCTGGCCTGCGCAAGCCTGTGTTCCATCGCCTCCCAGGCCTGCGCACGATCGGTGTCGCCGCCGACGAAATTCTCGCGCAGGGCGGGCAGGGTTTCGGTGCGCGCCACGTCGAGGTCGCGCAATTCGCCCAAGGACACCCGCAGCGGCTCGATCGCGCTCCAGTCGGGGCGTCCGTCCGCGGGCAGGACGGACCTGAACAGGCGCGCGGCACTGCGCATGCGGCGCCAGGCCACGCGTGCCTGGTGCACGACCTCGGGATCGTCCGAGCGTAACAAGGCGTTCAGGTTGGCGGTGAAATGCCCGTACATCTCGGACATCACCTGGTGCGCCGCCTCGCGCAAGCCCATGCGCGACGAAAGTCGCGGTGCGGCGGCCTTCGTCGGCGCGTCGATCGTGCCGGCCGCCAGCGCGTAACCCCGTTGGGCCTTGCTCATGGCCAACGGCAACACGGCCACGGACCGGGCAATCTGCTGCGCAACGTCGAACAACGCGGACACCGGGCCGGCCTTGCGTTCGAGTTCGAGTTCGCAGATCGGCGCGCTGCGGCCGGCGTGGGTGACCGAACCCAGGTCCAGCGCAACCTCGACGACACTGCCATCGCGCCGGCGCAGCAACCAGATCGTGCGCGTGAACGTGGTCGCGAAACACGGCTCCAGGGTGCCGATCCATGCGCCGTCGGGGTCGATGCGCGACCAGGCCGCGGCATCGAGTGCGCCGGGTTCGAGCGCCGGCCCGTCGACCGGCACTTCCCATTCGCCGCGCCGGCTCAGTGCCGACGACCCCGGCGCACCGGTCTTGAGTGTCTGCAGCCAGCGGGGCGCGGCGCCGGTATCCACCCGGCGCAGGCGCAGCGCGGCCTGGGCGCGCCGCAACTGATGGCCGGGCGTATCGAAGTAGATGCTGTGCAATTCCTGCTGGCGCGGCTTGCGCCGCCGCAACACGGCCGTGCGCGAGAGTCGGCGCACCAGGTCGGCCGGATCGTCGATCGGCAGTGCAAGCTTGAGTTCGGTTTCCGTGGGGGAGGGCATGGCGGTGGTGTCGGATCTGCGCGGCATGATCGATTATGGGCAGGCGCGGCCATGGCGCGTCGGCGACGGTGCATCACGGCCGCAGCGTCTGCGCCGGCGTCCCGGCCAGCCCGCTGGCGCCCGTTGGCTGCAAGCACCGGGCCGACGGGTCGCGTGAACGGCGCAAGGTCCCGATGTAGACCTGCTCGATCTGCTCCATGACGGTGTCCCATCCGAGAGGCGCGACCCTGGCCCGGGCCGCGGCGCCCATCGCCCGGCGCCGGGGAGCATGGGCCGCGAGGTCGACGGCGTTCTGCACGAAACCGGCGACGTCGCCCGGCGGCGCGAGCAGGCCGTGGACGCCGTGCCGGATCAGCGTGCCGGCGGCCGCATCGTCGAATGCCACCACGGCCAGCGCGCTGGCCATCGCCTCGGTGGTGACGTTGCCGAAGGTCTCGGTCAGGCTGGGAAACAGGAAGATGTCGCTCGACGCGTAGCAGCTCGCCAGGTCCTCGCTGCGGCGAAAGCCGGCAAACAGGGCCTGGGGACAACGCGACTGCAGCTGCGCGCGGGATGGCCCGTCGCCGACGAACACCAGGCGTGCCCGCGGCTCGATGCCACGAATGGCTTCGAAGGCCTGCACCACCACCGACAGGTTTTTTTCGGGTGCCAGGCGCCCCACGTGCAGCACCACGAGGTCGTCATCCCGTGGCGCACCCCATTGCCGGCGCAAGGCCTGGCTGCGTCGAGCCGGATCGAACAGGCGGTTGTCGACGCCGCGGGCGACGACCGAGAGCCGCTGCACGCCGGCGGCGGCGAGTTGCTGCTGCAGGGCCGCCGTCGGCACCATCGTGGCCTGGCAGCGATTGTGAAAGCCGCGCAGGTAGGCCATGATCGGGCGGCGCAACAGGCCCAGGCCGTAGTGCCGGCCATAGGCCTGGAAATGGGTGCGGAAGTCCGAACACACGGGCAACTGCATCGCAGCCGCCGTGCGCAGGGCGGACCAGCCCAGGGGGCCTTCGGTGGCGATATGCACGATGTCCGGGCGTTGCCGCGTCCATGCCCGGGCCAGGCGCGCCGATGCCGGCAGGCCCATGCGCAGCTGGCCGTACATCGGGATCGGCATGCCGGCGGTCACGATGTCGAGGGCCTCGTCGTCGGCGTGCGAAGCCGCCGCTTCGTCGCGTTGACGCGGCCGGATCAGCTGCACCCGGTGTCCGCGCTCGCGCATGCCGTGCACGATGCACCAGACGCTGGTGGCGACACCATTGATCTCGGGCGGGTAGGACTCGGTGACGAGTGCGATCTGCAAGAGTGGCTGCTGCATGGGGCCATGGTGGGGTCGACGCGCAACAGTTTGATGACAATCGCATGATGCGAACGCCGATTCCGCGCGCCGCGGCCGGCTCATCCGTGGCGAGGCTCGTGGTGCGGCGTCCGCGCGACCGGCCGGCCGTGTTGCCTGCGCCAAGCCGCGGGATCGTCGCGACGCCGTCCCCGGCCTAGTCGCGGGCCAGCGTGTAGGCGATCCAGCCTGCCAGGGCGGTCAACGCGACCGCGATGGCCACGATGATCCAGAAACCCTCGTCGCGGTGCACCAGCGGCAGGCCCCCCACGTTCATGCCGAACAGGCCCGCCATGATGTTGATCGGCAGGGCCAGCACGGTGACGATGGTCAGCAGGAACAGGCTGCGGTTGTTGGCCTCGGCCACCCGACCGGCGATGTCCTCCTGCAGCAGCTTGATGCGTTCGACCAGCGCGGCCATGTCGCGCAGCGCGACGTCGAACTCCTCGGTCGCCTGTCGCAGACCCTCGAGGTCGGTCTCGGCGATCCATTCAGGCGGCAGGCGCAGCAGCCGGAACAGGGCCGCCGGCTCGGGAGCCAGCAGGCGCTGCAGGCGCACCAGCACGCGCCGCAACGACCCGAGATCGGCCCGCTGGCGTGCCAGCCGGCCCGCGAGCAGCCTGTCTTCCAGCTGGTCCACACGCGCCGTGGTCTCGCGCATGATCTGGACCAGCACGTCGCCCTGATCGTGCATCAGGTGCACCAGCAGGTCGACCGACGAGCCCAGCGTGGTGCCACGCCGGACCGCCTCGCGCAGCCGGTCGATCGCGCGCAGCGGCTGCATCCGGGCGCTGACCACCAGTCGCGGGCCGACCGACAGCCACAGCGTGGCCACGTCCGCGGGCTCGAACGAGAAGTCGTAACAGACGTCGTTCACGACGGCGATCAGCATGTCGTCGTCCACCTCGATCCGTGTCGAACGGGAGCCGTCGTGCAAGGCCTCGTGGAACACGGGCGAGAGCTGCAGGTGCTCGCCCATCCAGCGCGCCGTGGCGGCCCGGGCGAGGTTGAAGTGCAACCAGATGAATGGCGTGCCGGATGCCGGCTCGCTTTGGGCCAGCCATTGCAGGGCCTGCGCGGCGTCGACCGGCGTGCCTGCACCATCGGGGCCGAAGCGGAAGCCGCATACCAGTCCGGTCTCGTCGGCGCCGTAACCAGGGGGCGATGGGGGCGTCATGGGGCGGAAGGCATGGGGCAGGGCAGGCGCGGGTGCTTGTCGATTGCACGTCATGCGCATGAAAGTTCCGTGACACGGGCGCGGCGGCCGTGCCGATCGCAGATTTGCCGCCGATGTCACGGCTTCGTCACACAAGGTTCTTAAAGTCACTGGCGAGCAGATGCAGATCTGACACACCGAACCCGTTTTACCAAAGGAACTTCCATGAATTTCAGCTTCAAGACAGCACTGGTCGGCAGCGCCGCCATCGCCTCGGCCGCATTCCTGTCCGTCGCGGGTGCGCAAAGCATCACCGGCGCTGGCGCCAGCTTCCCGGCTCCGGTCTACTCGAAGTGGGCGGCCGAATACAACAAGGCCACTGGCGTGCGGGTCAACTACCAGTCCGTGGGCTCCGGCGCCGGCATCAAGCAGATCGATTCCAAGACGGTCGATTTTGGTGCCTCCGACATGCCGCAGACCGACGAAGTGCTCAAGAGCAAGGGCCAGTTCCAGTTCCCGACCGTGATCGGCGGCACCGTGCCGGTGGTCAACATCAAGGGCATCGCTCCCGGACAGATGAAGCTCGACGGCCAGGTGCTCGGCGACATCTACCTGGGCAAGATCACCAAGTGGAACGATCCGGCGCTCAAGGCACTGAACCCGGGCCTGCCGTTGCCGGACGCCGCGATCGCGCCGGTGCGTCGCGCCGACGGTTCGGGCACGACCTTCAACTTCACCAACTACCTCAGCCGCGTCCACCCGGAGTGGAAGGCCAAGGTCGGCGAGGGCACGGCAGTCAACTGGCCGGTCGGCGCCGGTGGCAAGGGCAACGAAGGTGTTGCCGCGTTCGTCAACCGCCTGCCCAACTCGATCGGCTACGTCGAATATTCGTACGTCAAGCAGAACAAGATGACGTATACGCAGATGAAGAACCGCGACGGTGTGTTCGTGTCTCCCGACGACGCGTCGTTCAAGGCCGCCGCGGCCGGCGCCGACTGGAACAAGTCCTTCTACCAGCTGATCACCGACCAGCCCGGCAAGAACGCCTGGCCGATCTCGACCGCCACCTTCATCCTGATGCACCTCAAGCAGGACCAGCCGGCGAATGCGACCGAGGTCTTCAAGTTCTTCACCTGGGCCTACCAGAGCGGTGACCAGATTGCCGCCGAGCTGGACTACGTGCCGATGCCCGACTCCGTCGTGAGCGCCGTCGAGAAGGCCTGGAGCCAGGTCACCGACGCCTCTGGCAAGCCGGTCGCGCTGAAGTAAGCCCGGTCGCCGGAACGCAAACGTCATTGATTTCAGGAGGTTGAGCTTGTCCACTACACTTTCCCCGGCGGCGCCGCCCATCGCAAGAGGTGCCGTGTTGCCCCGACGTGCCACGACAAGCCCTCCTCCCATGAAACAAGCCCGTTCCGGACCGATGGCCGACCGCATCTTTGGCTGGTTGGCCAAGGGTGCGGCCATCTTCACGCTCGCTACCCTGATCGCGATCCTGACTTCGCTGACCATCAGCGCCTGGCCGGCGATCGACAAATACGGTCTGGGTTTCCTCACCAGTACGACCTGGGATCCGGTCCAGGAGGACTTCGGCGGCCTGGTGATGATCTACGGCACGCTGGCGACGTCGCTGATCGCGTTGCTGATCGCGGTGCCGGTGAGCTTCGGCATCGCACTGTTCCTGACCGAGCTCTCGCCGGCCTGGCTCAAGCGCCCGCTGGGCACCGCCATCGAACTGCTGGCAGCCGTTCCCTCGATCGTTTATGGCATGTGGGGGCTGCTGGTCTTCAGTCCCATCCTGTCGACCTACGTGCAGCAGCCGATGCAGGCGCTGTTCGGCGACGTGCCGTACCTCGGTGCCTTGTTCTCCGGTCCGCCGGTCGGCATCGGCATCCTGTCCGCCGGCATCATCCTGGCGATCATGATCATTCCCTTCATCGCGGCGGTCATGCGCGATGTGTTCGAAGTCACGCCGACCCTGCTCAAGGAGTCGGCCTACGGCCTCGGGTCGACCACCTGGGAGGTGGTGTCCAAGGTCGTGCTCCCCTATACCAAGGCCGGCGTCATCGGCGGCATCATGCTCGGCCTGGGCCGGGCCATCGGCGAGACCATGGCGGTCACGTTCGTGATCGGCAACTTCAACCAGCTCGACTCGCTCAGCCTGTTCCAGGCGGCCAACAGCATCACCTCGGCGCTGGCCAACGAGTTTGCCGAAGCCGGCGAAGGCCTGCACCAGGCGGCCCTGATGTACCTGGGCCTGGTCCTGTTCTTCATCACCTTCGTCGTGCTGAGCCTGTCCAAGCTGCTGCTGGCCCAGTTGCGCAAGAACGAAGGAGCACGCACATGACGACCGGTGAACGCCTGCTGCGCGAGGCCGATCTCGAGCAAGTGCGCCAGGCCCGCTACGGGCGGCGCAAGACGGTGAACCAGATCGCGCTGACCCTGTCCCTGCTGGCCATGGCCTTCGGCCTGTTCTGGTTGTTCTGGATCCTGTTCGAGACCGTGCGCCTGGGTGTCGGCGGCCTGTCGGTGGCGACGCTGACGCAGATGACGCCGCCACCCAACGACACCGGCGGTCTGGCCAATGCCATGTACGGCTCCTTCCTGATGGTGCTGCTGGCCACCTTCGTCGGCACCCCGATCGGCATTCTGGCGGGCATCTACCTGGCCGAATTCGAGACCAAGGGCTGGCTGGCCAACAGCACGCGTTTCGTCAACGACATCCTGCTGTCGGCGCCGTCCATCGTCATCGGCCTGTTCGTCTATGCCGTCGTCGTGACGCAGTTCAAGTCGTTCTCGGGCTGGGCCGGCGCCATCGCGTTGGCGCTGATCGTGATTCCGGTCGTGATCCGTACCACCGAGAACATGTTGCAGCTGATTCCGTCCGGACTGCGCGAGGCGGCCTATGCGCTGGGCGCGCCGAAGTGGAAGGTGATCCTGAGCATCACGCTCAAGGCCGCACGGGCAGGCGTGGTCACCGGTGTCATGCTGGCCGTGGCCCGTATCGCTGGCGAGACGGCTCCGCTGCTGTTCACGGCACTGAACAACCAGTTCTGGACCTCGAGCATGAGCGAGCCGATGGCCAGTCTGCCGGTGACGATCTTCAAGTTCGCGATGAGCCCGTACCACAACTGGCAGGAGCTGGCATGGGCCGGTGTCTTCCTGATCACGCTGGCCGTGCTGGGGCTGAACATTCTTGCGCGGTTGTTCACCCGCGCCAAGTAGACGGCCATACGCAGCGACGTTCCGCGAACCCCTCAACCCGATTCGAGACACCATGCATACCGAAACACCCGTCCAGGAAAAGTCCAAGATATCCGTGAAGAACCTGAACTTCTTCTACGGCAAGTTCCACGCGCTCAAGGGCATCAACCTGGAGATCCCCGAGAACAAGGTGACGGCCTTCATCGGACCGTCCGGCTGCGGCAAGTCGACCTTGCTGCGGGTGTTCAACCGCATGTACGAGCTGTATCCCGAGCAGCGCGCCGAAGGCGAGATCATCCTGGACGACGAGGACCTGCTGACCTCGAAGAAGGACGTCGCGCTGATCCGGGCCAAGGTGGGCATGGTGTTCCAGAAGCCGACCCCGTTTCCGATGTCGATCTACGACAATATCGCCTTTGGCGTGCGCCTGTTCGAGAAGCTCAATTCGACCGACATGGACGAGCGAGTCGAATGGGCCTTGCACAAGGCTGCGTTGTGGGACGAGGTCAAGGACAAGCTCAACCAGAACGGATCGAGTCTGTCGGGTGGCCAGCAGCAGCGCCTGTGTATTGCGCGCGGCATCGCGATCAAGCCGGAAGTGCTGCTGCTCGACGAACCCTGTTCGGCCCTCGATCCGATTTCCACGGCCAAGGTCGAGGAACTGATCGCCGAACTCAAGAGCGACTACACGGTGGTCATCGTGACGCACAACATGCAGCAGGCTGCGCGCTGCAGCGACTACACCGCCTACATGTACCTGGGCGACCTGATGGAGTTCGGGCCGACGGAGCAGATGTTCTTCAAGCCCACACGCAAGGAAACCGAGGACTACATCACCG
>JBFIDI010000246.1:0-8411 GCA_041581405.1 Burkholderiaceae bacterium | reverse complement strand
GGACGGCTTGGGCACCGCACGTCGTGATGGAGGCTTTTTCATTGACTAGTCAATAAATTGTAACAAGACATGCGTTTTTGTTGATCAGTCAATGATAGCCGCATAGGATTCACTGATCGTTCATGTAAAGAACCGCTGTTTCATATATGAATCGATTGGCCTGAACAAAACCAAGCGCGATAGGCCACGTGCGCCCCACTTGATTGACCAACTTTCGCAGGAGTGAACGATGAAACTGAACCGTCGACTGATCATTGCAGCAGCCGTCGCTGCCACGGGCCTGGTTGCCACCGGCGCAAACGCCCAGACCTACCCCGACAGGCCCATCTCCATCGTCGTGCCTTACCCGCCAGGCGGCGACTCCGACGCCACGGCGCGCATGCTGGCCGACAAACTGTCGCAGCGACTGAAACAGCCCGTGGTGGTGGAAAACAAGGCCGGCGCAGGAGGCACGGTCGGCAATACCTACGTCAGTCACGCCAAGCCCGACGGCTACACCTTCCTTTTCACGCCCAATCCGTTTACCAGCGCACCGACCGTGCTCAAGCTGTCGCCGGCCGTCAGCTACGATCCGCTGACCAGCTTCGATCCGGTGATCCTGACCGCGATGCAGTCGGTGCTGCTCGTCTCCCATCCTGACTCCGGCATCAAGAACATCAGCGATCTGGTCACCCAGGCCAAGGCCGGCAAGCCGCTGACCTACGCCAGCCCGGGGGCGGGCTCGCCGATGCACATCGTCGCGGAATGGCTCAATCGCGAGGCCGGTATCCGCGTTCAACACATTCCGTACCGCGGCGTCGGGCCCATGTTGCCCGACATGCTCACGGGTCGCGTCACCATGGGTTATGTCACCCTGGGCGTGGCCGCACAACACCTCGCCGCGGGCAAGCTGGTCAACGTCGCGCTCACCGATGCGGAGCGCAACCCGCTGCTTCCCAAGCTGGCGACGGTGTCCGAACAAGGTTTCCCGGATGTCAAGCTGGGCGCATGGAACGGCATTTTCGCGCCCAAGGGTACGCCGCCGGCAGTGATCGAGACGATCAACGCCCACGTCAACGAGATCCTGAAAATGCCCGATGTGATCGCGAAGATGGCGACGTTCGGCGCCCGGCCCGTTGGCGGCAAGCCGCAAGTCCTGGCCAAGATCAACGCTGACGAGTACACGCGCGTCACCACGCTGATCAGGGAACTGAACATCCAGGCCGATTGAGATCGACCATGCGCACGTCCCACGCAGACGATCCGCAGCACGGATCGACGATTGGCCGCGACACGCCCCAGGTGACAGCCCGTGCCAAGGTGCTGGGCCGGGCGCTGTACGCCGGCGACCTCAAGCAGCCTGGCATGTTGCATGCCAAGGTGTTGCGCAGTCCGTATCCGCATGCGCGTATCGTCCGGATCGACGCCGACGCTGCCAGGGCGATGGCAGGGGTCCGCGCGGTTCTCACCGGAGCGGACGCACCCGCCGCGTTGTGGGGCGTGCACCGGAAGGAACGTGCCATCCTGGCACAAGGCCTGGTGCGATTCGCGGGCGAAGAAGTGGCGGCGGTTGCCGCCGACACCGAAGAGATCGCCCGCGATGCGCTGGACCTGATCCAGGTCGAGTACGAGGAGTTGCCCGCGATCCTGCATCCAGATGAAGCGCTGGACCCCGAAGCGCCCGGCGTGCACACCGGCCGCGACAACCTGGCGCACGAGATCCGCTTCGAGCGCGGCGATCCGGATGCGGGTTTTGCAAACGCGCATCTGGTGCACGAGGCCGAATACCGGACCCATGCCCAGTACCCGGGTTATCTGGAGCCCATGGCCAGCTTGGCCATGGTCGATCCGGAAGGGCGGCTGACGGTCTGGACCTCGACGCAGTCCGTCTTCCTGGCACGCGCTCGCCTGGCCGCCGCCCTGGAGCTTCCCGTATCACGGGTGCGGGTGATCGCGGCCACGGTCGGCGGGGGTTTCGGCGGCAAGCTGGTCGAAGACGACAACCAGTTGATCGCCGGACTGCTGGCGCTGAATACCCGACGGCCAGTGCGGCTTGTCAACAACCGGCTGGAAGACTTTCAGGCGGCCTGCTCCAGCCTGCCCGAGGTCATCCGGCTCAAGCTGGGCATGAGCGCGGAGGGATTGATCGTGGCCAAGGAGGTCGACATCGTCGCCGACTGCGGCGCCTATTGCGGTCTCACGTCCGAAGTCATGCACGTCAGCGCGATGCGCAGCGACAACATGCACCGCCTGAGCCATGTGCGCTCGCATGCCCGACTGGTCTACACCCACACGCCGCCGCACGGTGCGTTCCGCGGCTTTGGTGGCACGCAGATGTTGTTCGCGCTCAACAGCCATATCGACACCATGGCCGAGATGCTTGGGCTGGACCCGGTGACGATCCACCAGCGCAACGCCATCGGTCGCGGCGAAACCTCGATCCATGGCTGGCAGGTGGGCAGCACGGGCTTGCTCGAATGTATCGACCAATGCACGACAGCCATCGACTGGCAGGCCAAGCGGCGCCAGCCGCAATCCGGCGCCATTCGCCGCGGCGTCGGCATGGCGGCCGCCATGCATGTCAGCGGCAATCGCACCATCGGCAACTGGGACGGTTCCACCGTGATGCTCAAGGTCAACGAAGACGGCCGCGTGGTGCTCCATTGCGCCGAAGGCGACATGGGCCAGGGCGCGATGACCATGCTCAGCCAGGTGGTGGCGCACGAACTGCACATTCCGATCTCCCATATGCAGGTGCTGCATCCGGACACCGACAGTGCGCCCTTCGCCATCGGCTCGCTCGCATCACGCGTGACGATCGTCGCCGGCAATGCGGCCATCCTGGCAGCGCGCCAGGCGCGCGACAAGTTGCTGGCGGTGGCCGCCGACATGCTGGAGCACCCGGCCGCATCCCTGGAAATCGCCGAGGGTTCGATACGCGTGAGCGATCGTCCGGAGCATCGACGCACACTGGCGGAAGTGGCACGCCAGCACATCTGGCGCCATGGCGGCGAAGGGATACAGGTCAGCGCCACCTGGGACGCGAAAACCGTCATGCACGACGACACCGTCTACGGCAACATTGCGCCCGCGTATTCGTTTGCCGCCCAGGCAGTCGAGGTCGAGGTCGACACCCGTACCGGACAGGTCCGCGTCGTCGACAGTTATGTCACCGATGACTGCGGCAAGGCCTTCAACCCCATGGCCATCCATGGACAGACCAATGGCGCCACCGCGCAGGCCATCGGCTGGACGCTGTACGAACAACTGCAGATCGAAGGCGGACGGTTGATGAACGGAAACCTGGCCGACTACAACATGCCGACGATCGACGCGGTGCCGATGCTGCGCGGCGGCCTGGTCGAGTCGAACGACCCCAACGGTCCGTATGGCGCCAAGGGGGCCAGCGAAACAGCCATCCTGCCCGGCGCGCCGGCGATTGCCAACGCAGTGTTCGACGCGATCGGCGTGCGCATCACCGACCTGCCAATCACGCCGGAGAAGGTGTTGGCGGCATTGCGCGCGCAAGGAGAGCACTGATGCACGATTTCGATTTCCTGGAGCCCGCCAGCGTCTCCGAGGCCAGCCGCATGCTGGGCGACCTGGGCGACGACGCCCGGGTCATCTCCGGCGGCACCGCGCTGATGCTGGCCATGCGCCAGCGCATGCTCACGCCAACCCACCTGGTCTCGCTGGGACGCATCCCTGATCTGCGCGGCATCCGTCGCGACGACGACGGAACGCTGCGCATCGGCGCCTCGACCCTGCATGCCGACGTAGCGGCCTCGCCCCTGATCCGGACACACTGGCCGATGCTCGCCGACATGGCCGCCCACGTCGCGAACCCGCAGGTGCGCAACCAGGGCACGATCGGAGGCAATCTCTGTTATGCCGACCCCGCCACCGACCCGCCGGGCTGCCTGCTGGTCCTGGGAGCCGAGGTGGTGATGACGAGCGCGCGGGGTGAACGTGTGCTGCCGATGGCCGACTTCCTGGTGGACTACTACACCACCGCATTGGAGCCCGACGAAATACTGACCGAGATCCGGGTGCCACCCCTGCCCGACAAGAGCACGGGTCGTTATTCGCGTTTCCTGCGCACGCGGGCCGAGCACCGGCCGCTGGTCAATGTTGCGGTGTTGTTGACCTTGCAGGGCGAGGTCTGCACCGAGGCCCGCATCGCGGTGGGTGCAGCGCTCCCCGTGACACAACGACTGCCGCGCGCGGAGGCGCTTCTGTCCGGGCACGCGGTCACGGACACACGGGTGCAGGAAGCCGCCGACACCGTGGCTGCCGACATCGAACCCCTGTCCGACGGACGGGGCAGCGCCGAGTTCCGGCGCGACATGGTGCGCGTGGTCGCGCACAGGAACATGGCCGGCCTGTGCGGCCTGGCAGTGGAGTAAGCAATGAGTCAACACACGATCGAACTGCGCGTCAACGACGAACCGGTGGTCGCCACCGTCCCCGCGCGGCGCCTGCTGAGCGACTTCCTGCGTGACGACCAGCACCTGACCGGCACCAAACGCGGCTGCGAAACCGGGACCTGCGGCGCCTGCTCGGTGCTGGTCGACGGCCGGCTGGTCAAGTCCTGCCTCAGCCTGGCGGTCCAGGCCAACGGCCGCGCCATCACTACGGTCGAAGGGCTGGCGCAGGGCGAGCAACTGCATCCGGTGCAGGAAAGCTTCATGTCCTGCGGCGGGCTGCAATGTGGTTATTGCACGCCCGGCTTCCTGATGGCCGCTTGCGCGCTGCTCAATGAAAACACCCGACCCACGATCGCCGACGTGCGCCACGCACTGGACGGCAACCTGTGCCGCTGCACCGGTTATACGCAGATCGTGGAATCCGTCATGACCGCTGCGGAGAAGATGCATGGACATTGAAAAAACACTGTTGCTCGCCGCGCCCCCGGCGCGTGTCTGGGCCTTGCTGCTGGATCCGGTTGCCATGGGCAGTTGCGTGCCCGGCATGCAATCGATCGAGGTGCTCAGCGACGATGAATACGTCGCACAGATGCTGGTCAAGATCGCTTTTGTCAGCGCGCGCTTCAAGCTCAAGACCCGCATCGTCGAGCGCGACGCACCGAACTACCTGCGCGCCGAAGGCACGGGCGAAGACACCGCCGTGGCCAGCTCGCTCAAGCAGACCAGCGAGATGTGGCTGCAGGAAACCGCAGAAGGAACGACCGAACTGCGCATGAAGGTCAAGGTCGACGTATTCGGCCGCATGGGCGCATTCGGACTGAGCGTGATGAAGACCAAGGCCGACCGCATGTGGGACGAATTCGGCGTCAATGCGTCTGCGCGACTGGCTGAGTCGCCGGCCGTCGGCGTGTCCGTCGCCGGTCAGACGGAAGCGTCGGAGCCAACTCCTGCGCCCACGCCGCAAACCGCCGGCACGACCGCGTCGCCGTCCGTGGCATCAGCACCGCTGGCTGCGTCTGTGGCGCAGGCTGAGCCGGCAGCGGCAGGCAGCCAGGCGCAAGTTGGCAGCACGACCGCGCCCCTGATGCCACCGATCAAGCCGTCCCCGGCCCACGTGCACGCCGCGCAGGCCCCCGGCGACAAGCCTGGATTCTGGGCTCGCCTGTTTGGCACCGGCCACTCCTCGAACGACATCCGGATCGAGGTTCGCCGGGGCGACCTGGTGATCACGGTGCAATGGCCGGTTCAGGCGGCGCAGGCCTGCGCGACCTGGTTGCACACGCTCGATGCGCAGGCGTTGGAGACGGGCGCATCGCACAAGCCCTGAGGCCTTTGCTCATCCTCACCGGCATCCGGGGCGCCGGCTGGCAGACTCAGGCAGCCGCCCCCGGATACGGGCTGTGGTCCTGCGCCGCCAACATGGCGCGCGCCATCTGCTCTGCCAGCGCCTGGCGCAAGCCCAGCGACTGCGGGTCGTTCCACAGATTGCGGATCTCGAGCGGGTCCTGCTGCAGGTCGTACAACTCGCCCCAGGGCTGGCCGTCGTAGATCGTGAGCCGATGCTGCCCGTCGCGCAGCGTGCGCATGCGCAGGCGCCGGTCCATGCCGAAATCGCTGCGTTGGCTTTCTTCCTCGATCAGCAGGCGTTCGCGGACCTGCGCCTGGCTGCCTGCGAGCACGGGCAGCAACGAATGCCCTTGCATGCCGTTGGCAGGCGCCAGTCCGGCACGGGCGAGCACCGTCGGTGCAATGTCGATGGTCTGTGCCAGCGCAGCCGAGGCAGCCGCGGCCGACGCCTGCTGCGGGTCGCGCCAGATGAAGGGCACGCGCGTCAGCGCCGGGTAATGCAGGCCTCCCTTGAACATCAACCCGCGGTCACCCAGCAGGTCGCCATGGTCGCTGGTGAACATCACGACCGTGTCGTCGTCCAGGCCCAGCGAATGCAACTGCGCCAGCACCCGGCCAATCGCATCGTCGATGTTGGCCAGGCTGCCATGGTTCAGTGCGATGGCCTCGCGCACCTCCTGCTCGGTGCAGGCGAAGCTGCCGTGTCCGGGCTGGAACGACGGGTTGGCCCGCCGCTGTTCGCGCAGGAAACGCAGGGGTGGCGGCGGGTCGATCAGTTCGGCATCGAAGGTCGTCGGCAACGACATGTCACCGGGTCGAAACAGATCCCAGTATCTGCCCGGTGGCGTGAACGGATGGTGCGGGTCGGGGAACGAACACTGCACGAAAAACGGCGCGTCGTCCTGCGCCAGATCGGCCAGCCGGGCGCAGGTCTGGTCGGCGATGAAACGGGTGGGGTACAACTCCTCGGGCACCCGCGTGCGCCAGGCCTGGCCCAATCGACCGAGATGCAGGTCGGGTGTGGGGATGGCGTTCTCCAGGCCGATCAGGCGGTCGGCATCCGCCGTCTGCTGTCGCAACCAGCGACGCCAGTGGCCATGCTGCTGGTCGGCATGGCCAATCGTCAGCACCACCTGTTCGAAGCCGTAATACGGCAGCGACAACCCGAACGCATCATCGTCCGCCCACCGCTTCCAGACCTCCTGCCCGTATCGGCCGGGAAACGGCCGCACGGCTTCCTGTTCCAGCCGTTGACCTGGGCTCGGCCACGACGTAGGCATGATCGTGATGTTCTGCAGATGCGACTTTCCCACCAGCGCCGTGCGCCAGCCCGCTTCCCGCAAGGTCTCGACAAACGTGTGTTCGCCCAGCGACAACTCGCGCCCGTTCATCTGCAGCCCGTGCACGCTGGGCAGGCGCCCGGTCATCAGCGAGGCACGGTTGGGCTGGCAGATCGGCGTGGCGACGTGGAAGTCGTCGAAGCGGCAACCGGCCGCGGCCAGTGCGTCGATGTGCGGCGTGCGCACATCGGCATTGCCGTAGCAGCCCAGGTGGTCTGCCCGGTGCTGGTCGGTCACGAACAGCAGGAAGTTGGGGCGGCGCTGTGTCACGCAGAATTCCTCAGTCGGCCTTGATGTTCAGTTCCTTGGCCAGGCTGCCGTAACGCTGGTTGTCGGCCTTCATGAAGTCGGCCAGCACCTGCGGCGGGCCGCCCAGCACTTCGATGCCGGCTGCATTGAGCTTGCCCTGCACGTCGGCCATCTTGAGCACGGCGTTGACTTCCTGGTTCATGCGCTCGATGGCCGGCGACGGGGTTCCCGTCGGAGCGAACATGCCGTACCAGGCATTGACCTCGACGCCCGTGACGCCTTGCTCCGTCGCGGTGGGGATGTCGGGCATCAGCTTGGAGCGGGTTTTCTCCGTCAGCGCCAGTGGCACCAGCTTGCCGGCCTTGATGTGTTGTATCGCGCCGCCCAGGCCGGTGAACAACAGCTTGACCTCGCCGCCGAGCGTGGCCGTGATCGACGGCGCGACGCCACGGTACGGCACATGCAGCAGGTCGAGTCGCCCCGACTTCTTCAGCATCTCGCCGGCGAAATGCATCGGCGATCCGTTGCCCGGACTGCCGTACGCAATGCCGGGCGTCTTGCGCGCGGCATCGGTCAACTCCTTCAGGTTCTTCACGCCCAGCTGCGGGTTGGCCACCAGCACCAGGGGCGTGGTCGCCGGTGCGATCACCGGCACCAGGTCCTTGTGCACGTCGACGCCACCGGCCGCGCCCGGCGACAACACATGGGGCGAGATCACCATGGTGTTGGGCGTCAGCAGCACGGTATGCCCGTCGGGCGCGGCCTTGGCCACGGCGGCGGCGCCGAGCAAGGCACCGGCGCCGGGCTTGTTCTCCACCACGACGGCCTGGCCCAGGCGCGGCGCGAGTTTCTCGGCCAGGATACGCGCGGTCAGGTCGGGGCCGGCGCCGGCCGGGAACGGTACGACGATCGTCACGGTCCGCGACGGAAAGGCCTGTGCGGCGGCCAGCAGGGGCATGGCGCCGGCGAGCAGGGTCAACGCGGAACGCAGCGCGAAGCGGCGACGATTCGATCGGATCATGGGATGTCCTCGGGTGGTGGGGAAAACGGTCGTCGGCGACGAGCGGGT
>JBFIDI010000245.1:0-8428 GCA_041581405.1 Burkholderiaceae bacterium | reverse complement strand
GGCCGATGCGCAGTTCAAGAAGGCCCGGGAAGCCGGCATTCCGGTCGTCACCATCATGAGTGGCGCCAGCCCGCATGCCGTGTTCGACATCGCCGTCAACGAATATTCGGTCGGCGCACGCGCGGCGATCTACCTGATGGACCAGCTCGGCTACCGCGGCAACATCCTGACCCAGCGTTTCGAAGGCAACACCGCGACCCGGATCCGCGGCAAGGTGCTCGACGCCGTGCTCAGCGAGAACGCGGCGGTCAAGCAGGTCGGCACGCACACCATGGCACGCACCGCCAGCTGGCGCGACGACGTGCGCGCCGGCATGAGCGCCCTGCTGCTGCGCAACCAGGGCGCGGTCGACGGCATCTGGGCCAGCTTCGACGGCCAAGCCTACATCATCGACGACCTGCTGCAGCAGACCTCCGGCGCCACGCGCGGCAAGCCCGCGCTGGTCAGCGTGGACGGCGGACCGGAGACCTACCGCCGCATCGCGGACCCGAAGTCCTTCCTGCAGGCCACGGTGGCGATTCCGTTCGAACGCATGGGCACCGAGGCGATCAACGTCGTCGAACGCATTGCCGTGCGCAAGGAGGCACCCGAGACCGTCAATGCCGGGCCCTACATCTACATGGCCAGCGAACTCGTCGACAAGACCAACGTCGCCCAGTACCTGAAGAAATGACACCACGGACACAGGCGGAGCACCCATGGACATTGCGCTGGAAACACGCGGACTGACCAAGTCGTACGGCGCCGTGCAGGCCTTGCGCGGCGTCGACTTCACCGCACGCCGGGGTGCCGTCACGGCGCTGTGCGGCGACAACGGCGCGGGCAAGTCGACGCTGATCCGCGTGTTGTCCGGCGCCCACGAACCGTCCGGCGGCGAGGTCCTGCTGGCGGGCCAGTCGGTCCGTTTCGCCGGGCCGCACGATGCGCTCAAGCAGGGCATCGCCACCATCTACCAGGACCTCGCGGTGGCCCCGAGCATGAGCATCTGGCAGAACATCTTCATGGGTGCGGAACGTGTGCGTACGCTGCTCCCCGGCGTGCGCATCCTGGACAAGCGCGCGATGCGCGACAAGGCCGCGGCGCTGCTGGCCAGCCTGAACCAGACCATCACCGACATGGATCGGCCGGTGAGCGAGTTGTCGGGCGGTCAACGCCAGGCCGTGGCCATCGCCCGTGCGTTGTTGTGGCAGGCCCGCATCATCATCATGGACGAGCCGACGGCCGCGCTCGGCGTCAAGGAAACGGCCGAGGTGCTGGCACTGATCGGACGCCTCAAGGCCTCCGGAGTGACCGTGATCCTGATCAGCCACAACATGGAGGACGTGGTCGCGGTCGCCGACCACGTGGTGATTCTCAAGTCGGGGCGCAAGGTCGCCGAATCCGGCGCCAGCGGGCTGTCGGCACGCTCGCTGGGGCAGGCGATCTTGTCGGGGGCGATGCCGGCCGACGGCTGATGGTCGCGACACCAGCCCTGGCCGCGGCTCAGATGTGCCGCGTGACCTGGGGCACGGGTTCGCCCAATGCCTTCATGCGTGCGTACGGATCCGCGCTGACGCTGTTGGCACTGCTCGCGGCACCCACCGGCTCGCCGGCCGCCGCACGATCGCCGGCGTGTGCTCCGACACGGTCTTCGGTCAACTGCTCGTGCCGCTCGGAGCGCGCATCGTCGCCATCACTCGCCCCACCCGACGGAAGGCGCCGCCGCGACGGTGACTGCCCGGCCGCGGGGCGGGTTGGTTTGGTTCCCTTGTGCTGTTTCATCACTGCTGTCCTTTCCTTCTGCGGACGCGACCCTGCGCCGCCGGCCGCGCTCCGTTTCGACGCCGGTCGACACGACCATGGGCCATCGCGTAGCGCGACCACCGGCGGCAACGCCGACCGACGCAACCATTGTGTTCGGCCACCCCCCGTCGCGGCAAGCCGACGAACCGCCGCTGCGGCATAGGAATTCGCCTACCCCTGCAATGGCGAGCGCCCGTCCCCGCCTGGCGACGGTGCCGCCCGCGACGGATGCGGGTGGTTCAGCGCATGCCGCCCAGTATCCGGCCATCGACCGTCTTTCCATACATCGAGTCGTCATCGGCATGGAAGGCGCGTCGCGTGGCCTCGACGGAACCCTCGAACCGGGGGTCTTGCGGCCGCTCATGGCTGTTGATGAAGGCCGCGACATCCCACGCCTGCTGCTCGGTCAAGCTCTGTCCGAGACCCAGCGGCATGTTGGCGTGGATGAAGGCCGCCGCGGTGGAGATGCGGTGCATGCCGGCGCCCCAATTGAACGAACGTGGCCCCCACAACGGAGGAAACACCTGGGTGTTGGCGCTGCGTTGCCCCTGGCCATCGTCGCCATGGCACAACGCACAGTGTTCCCGGTACACGACCTGTCCGCGCGTGCGGTCCGGGGTCCGCGCGGCGGGCGGCAGCGCCGGATAACCGCCGCCCGCCACCTCGGTTCCGACCGGTGCTCCCTTGGCGAGCCAGAACATGTAGCTCTGCAACGCGGTCATCACTGGGTCGTCCGCGGGCGGAGCCTTTCCATTCATGCTGTAGACGAAACAGCCCTGGATACGTGCCGCCAGCGTGTCGACCTGGCCGGTCTTGTTTCGATAGGCGGGGTATCGCAGGAAGGCCGCCCACATGGGCGCCGAGTCCGCCTTGCGCCCGGCGTCCAGATGGCAGTTGCCGCAACTGAGATCGTTGCCGACGTAGCGGGTCGCCAGGTTTGCCGTGTCCAGGAAGATCTGCTCGCCGCGGCGTACGACACGGCCGAACTCGCCGTCCGGCATCGCGTCCTCCGTTGGTGGAGAAAACGATTGCGGCATGTCACCCGCGGCGACAGCCGCCGCCAGGTCGACGGCGGAGGCGCCGGGCGCCGCGGCGGGCGACTCCGCGGCATCCGACGCTGCCGCCGCGGGTGTCTGCGCAGGATGTTCCGGCGCGGGCGGCGCCGCGGCGACGTCGCGTGACGCAGGCCGTGTTGCGCCAGTCGGGGTCTCGACCCGCGCCGGCGGGTCGCGGTGCCGTTGCTGAAACACGATGTTGGCGCCGATCGAGATGATCAACAACAAGGCCGCCACGCCACCGGCAAAGACCGCCACGCCCGGCCACTGGAAGCGGCCTGCATCGCTGGCGTCATGTTGGGTCCGTTCGGTCATTGGTCGAGCCCTCCCGTTTCCTCCTGTCGCGTGGCAGGCCCGCGTGTGAGCAATTGCGCGTAATGGGCACTGAGCTTGTCGATGTCCTCGTCCGACAACTTGCTTGCCACCATGGCCATCAGGCCCAGCGGACCCGGCGGACGCTCACCGGCCTTCCAGGCCCGCAGTTGCGCGCCGATATAGGCCTGCGGCAAACCCGCCAGCGGGGGGAAGTGCGCACCGACGCCGCGTCCAAGCGGACCGTGGCATTGCGCACACGCGGGCAGACCCTGTGACCAACGTCCGCGTTCGGCCAGCCACGCGCCGGCCTGGGACGGCCGCGCCGGCGGCACCACCGTGCCTGCGACCGGCGGCGGCAGGGCCAGGCTGCTGTAGTAACTCGCCACCGCGCGGCGCTGCGCCGGACTCAATGCCTCGGCGACCGGTTGCATCACGGTGTTGCGACGCGAGCCATCCGCAAAAGCCTCCAGTTGCGCGACCAGGTACTCCCGACCTGCTCCGCGCAACGGCGGGAATGCCGCATTGCCTTCACCTGCCGCGCCATGGCAGGAACTGCAGGCTGCCACCCGGTTGTCGATGCCGTTCTCGGCGATGCGCCGCCCACTGTCGCTGGCACCCGTCTGCGCCGTTGCCACCGGCATCCCGATGGCCAGGACCAGCCACATACTGCCCCGACGTACCAACGAAGCGTTGCGGTGGCCCCCCGACTTCGCGTGTTCGAACCACCAACACGTCCATCGACACAACCACCGTGATGCCAGGCCGGCCCGGCCCTTGGTGGTTCCTGATCGGGTTCTGCTTGACTGTCGCTCGTCACCCATGGTGCTACTCCCGCGCCGGTGCATCAGTCGAAGGATGCGGACGGCCATGGACACCGGCATCATCCATCCCGTCCTCGTTCAGCCCGCCAATGCGGCATCGATCACCTCGATGGCCGCCTCCCGCTCCGGGTGCGAGTGGCGCGCAATGGCCTTTTCCATCTTCTCGAAATCGGCGGCGGTATCGCCCAGGCCGGCGAGAACGCCGGGATCCGCTCCGGCACCCGGCAACCGCGCCGAAACACCCGCTTGTTCGAGCAACGGGTGTCGTTCCGCAAACGACACGATGGTCTTGCCATGGCGATGCATGTCCTTGACGAGATCCATCACCCGCGGGTTCCGGCTCAGCGTCTCGATCGCGGCGTCGCCCTGTGGCAGCACGACGGCGTCGAACAGGAAGCCGGGCTCGCCGTCCAGCGTCGCGTCGACCTCGATCCCGCCGGAGTCCACACCCTGCGCCTCGACGGTGCCCAGGCGTGGCGCGATCACCCGCGCCATCGCTCCGGCGTCGGAGAATCGGCGTTGCAGGGTCTGAACGGGCTTGCCCTGCACGCCGTCCGCCACCAGCAGGGCGATGCGGCTGCCGCGTACCGTTCGGCCCGGCCGTGCCGTCAACGACAGGGACGGTGAGCGGGTGACCTCCGGCTTCGCCGGGCGGCTCAACACGCGCGGCATCGGCGGCGGCAAGGCCTTCATGCCCAATCCATCGGCGACGGCCAGGGCCAGCGCCTCCGATACGTTGCGCAACGACGAGACCATGCGCTCGCGGATGGCCGGCACGGTCACCTTGCCCAGTTCGAAGCAGAAGGCGTCGACGATGTGACACCGTTCGACCGCGGTCTGGCTTTCGAAGAACAGGGTCGCCTGGGTGTAGTGGTCTGCGAATTTTTCGGGCTTGCCGCGAACCTTGGCTTGTTCTTCGCGCGACTTCAGCCGCGCCGCCACGGTCGCGAAGCCCTGGCCGGCGCCCGCCTGGAACGGACAACCGCCACCCAGCGAATTGGGCTCGTATGCGACCTGCCCGCGCGCAATCGCCTGCCGATGCATGCCGTCGCGCTGGTTGTTGTGCACGGGCGCGAGTGGTGCGTTGATCGGGATCTCGTGAAAGTTCGGCCCGCCCAGGCGGCTGATCTGGGTATCGACATAGGAATGGATACGACCGGCCAGCAAGGGGTCGTTGGAGAAATCGATGCCGGGAACCACATGCGCGGTGCAGAACGCCACCTGCTCGGTCTCGGCGAAAAAGTTGTCGGGATTGCGGTTCAGCACCATGCGACCCACGATGCGCACCGGATACAGCTCCTCCGGCACCAGCTTGGTCGCGTCGAGAATGTCGAAGCTCAGCGCATCGGCCTCCTTCTCCGGGATGACCTGCACGCCGAGTTCCCATTCCGGGTAGGCGCCGCTCTCGATGCGTTCCCACAGATCGCGCCGATGAAAATCCGGGTCGGCGCCGGAGATCTTGACGGCCTCGTCCCACACCAGGGAAACCGTCCCGTATGTCGGCTTCCAGTGGAACTTGACGAAGACGGATTCCCCGGCCTCGTTGACCAGCCGGAAGCTGTGGACGCCGAACCCCTCCATGGTCGCCAGGCTGCGCGGCAACGCGCGGTCACTCATGACCCACATCAGCATGTGGGTCGACTCCGGCATCAGCGACACGAAGTCCCAGAACGTGTCGTGGGCGCTGGCGGCCTGCGGCATGCCGTGGTGCGGCTCGGGCTTGACGGCATGCACGAGATCAGGGAATTTCATCGCGTCCTGGATGAAGAACACCGGCATGTTGTTGCCGACCAGATCCCAGTTGCCTTCATCGGTGTAGAACTTCACGGCAAAGCCCCGCACATCGCGCGCGGTGTCCTTCGAGCCGCGTTCGCCCGCCACCGTCGAGAACCGCGCGAACACAGGGGTTATCTTGCCCACCTGCTGGAACGGCGCGGCACGGGTCAGATCCGTCATCGCGTCGAGGCACTCGAAATAGCCGTGTGCGCCCGAACCACGCGCATGCACGATGCGCTCGGGAATACGCTCGTGGTCGAAGTGGGTGATCTTCTCGCGCAGCACGAAGTCTTCCAGCAACGCAGGCCCGCGCAAGCCGTACTTCAAGGAGTTCTGGTTGTCGGCGATCGGCACGCCCTGGTTGGTCGTCAGGCGCTGCGCGCCGGAGTCGACCCGCACCCGCTGCAGCTTGCCGGTCATCGCGTTTTCACCCGTTGCGGCGGGCCCACCGGTCTTGTCCGATGCATGGATCTCGCTCAGCGTGCTGGCCACGACGTGGGCGCCCGCCGGCTGTACGCAGGCCCCGCGCGGCGGAGCCAGCGCGTTGTCGAACCCGTGTTCGCCAGCCTTCGTCTCGTTGACGGGCATCGCGGACGCCAGTTCGTGCTGTGCGTTTGTCCTGGTCGCGAGCCCGGCGACGTCCAGGCCATCGGACGCGGCGTTTTCGAGCGCGCCGCGCCTGCTCCTGGACTTGCGGGCCGCCGATTCCGATGTAGATTGCTTCGTGGCGGTACGGGATTTGTCGTTCTTGGCCATGGACCTCTCCTGGATGAAAAACCTGAGGAAACCGGCGCATGCGCGGCAAGGCAGTGCCTGATCCGCGTCGATGCGCCGGGCATGCGTGGTTGCGGATTCAGCGCAACGACGCCAGCAACGCGTGCTTGCGCTCGAGCATCTGTTCTCCCAGCGCCTTCAGCGGCAAGCTGCTTTTTCGCGCCTTCGGGAAGATCTCGTTCTGCTCCTCCTTGACATGGTGCTTGACGTATTCGCCCAGCACCGTGACCCTGGCGTCGAACAGCTCCGCATCCGGCGCGGCGCTCTCGATCTGCGCAATCAGGTCCTTCATCGTCTGATGCTCCACCGTGGCTTCCGGAACCAGGCTCTTGTCACGCGTGGCCTGGCGAAAGGCCGGATAGAAGATCTCTTCTTCGATCTGTGCATGCACCGTCAGCTCCAGGCAGATCTGCTGTGCCAGCGTCTTCTTGCGTGCACTGGAGCGTGCCTTGTCGAACTGGCTGAACAGGTCCGACACCTGCTTGTGATCGGAGCGCATCAGCGCGAGCGCATCTCCGACGCGCGTCGTGCGGGACTTGTCGCTTGCCGATGCCTTGTTGCGTGATTTGCCATTGGTTGCAGCCTTGGAAGCCATGGGTGATCTCCTTGTCAGGGTTGTGGTCGGGGCGTTCGGCGACGGCAGATGTGCCGAGCGCCACACGTTTCTTGCGAGCCGGATTCATTCTCCAGAACCCGGTCGCCGGACCCATAGGCGCATGGCTCCCACCGGTGTAGGAAACGGACTCGAGCGACGACACCGCAGCGCGTCGGGCAGCCGGCAGGCGTCTCGGTCGTCCGACCGGCAGATCCTGCAATTTCCTACAGACATCTCGCAGCCGCAGTGACAAGCTGGCGGCAACGGCTTGTCCATGCACAAGCGTCTGTTCAACGACACCCAGGAGGACACGCACCATGCGCATACCCGCCCACCCACTGACCGCAGAGCGCTCGCCGACCAAGATTGCCGGCGTGTTCACCGATCGAGCCGGCGCGCAAGTCATCGTCGAGCGGCTGCACCAGGTTGCCACGATGTCGGACTGGCAGGTTCGCCTGCTGGGTCCGGAGGATGCCCGGCGCCGTCACCATGAATGGTTTTCGATCAACCTCGAGCCGGAGCCCGCGGCCATCGGCCGCACCCTGGTGTGGACACACGTGGTTTTCGGCCTGGCCGGCGCCGGCCTGGGGCTGGCGCTGTTCGCCTGGTTGTATGCGTCGGGTCAACCCATGGTTGCCAGCAGTCCCGGCTTGTCGCTGCTGGCCATCGTCGGCTTCGCCACCACGTTCGGGTTGCTGGGCGGTGGGCTGGTGGCCATCCGACCGGATCATGTGCGCCTGATCCAGCGGGTTCGAACGGCATTGCGCTCGAACCGCTGGGTCGTCGTCGTGCACCCGAAGGACAACGATCAGCGGGAGGCGGCCGAACGGCTGCTGCGGCCAGAAGCCAGCGAGATCGTGCAGACCCTGTGACGGGATGGCGCCGGCCCGCGCAGCGGGCACTTGCGGAGCGCGGTCCGCGCGTCCACGAACAGACACATCGAACAACCAGCAGGAGGTCGCCGATGGCGAAGACGGGGAAACAACCGGGTACGGCAAACCGTTCTGCCGACGGCGGGGCCCGCCGGCAACGCAGCATGCAGCGCACGCAGGACCAGGCCGACAAGCGACGGTCGTCATCCGATAGCGGGCAAAAGTCCAAGGCTGCCGTGCAGGCCGGCCCCGGCACCCAGCCCGTCCAGCTGCCGGCCCAGCACGTGGACAAGCCCGGCGTGGAAGCCGAGCTCGACCTGGCCCCGCGGTTCCAGGCGCCCCACTACGCGGGCAGCGGAAAGCTGGCAGGCATGAAGGCCTTGATCACCGGCGGGGACTCGGGCATCGGGCGTGCCGTCGCGGTCCTGTTCGCGCGTG
>JBFIDI010000244.1:0-8490 GCA_041581405.1 Burkholderiaceae bacterium | reverse complement strand
GATGGCCGGCTGGTTGCGCCGAGGTGGCTCGTCCATGCGTGGAAGGTTCGCCGCGAAAGCCGACGCGCCGATGGCGGTGCCCGGCATGCCCAGGAAGGATCGTCTCGAGACCATGGGTTACCTCCACGAAACCACGACCGGGATGGACTTCTCCGGCGTGATGCTGATGGCGTCGACCGGACAGTAGAGCCGGCACAGATGACAGATCTGGCAATCCTCCGGGTAGGCGATATAGGCTCTCTGCCTCTTGCTGTCGAATTGAATGACATCGGTCGGGCAGGTTTGAACACATGTCCTGCAACCGATGCAGCCGGCGATTTCCTTGATTGGCATTGTTGTTGACCCCTCAGACTCTGATCAGAATGACAGCCGCTCGTAATGGACGTTTCTGCTCGAAACTCCGATCTGCTCCAGCGTCGTCTTCACGGCGTCGATCATGGCTTCCGGTCCACACAGGTAGACAGCCCAATCGTCGATCGCACGCGAACCCAATACCTGCGTGATGATGGTTCGATCCACCACACCCTGGTAAATGTCCTTGCGCCCCTCGCTGTCGTCGCAGACGTGTTGCTGCTTGAAGTCCGGCATGTGCTCTTGCAGTCTTCCGATTTCATCCTGCAGCACCATGTGATCCGGCCGGTTGTTGCCGTAGATCAACCGCACCGGCCGAGGATCCTTGTATTCGGCAAGGCCACGCAACAAGCTCAACATGGGCCCGATGCCGGCTCCTCCGGCAATCAATGCAACGGCCTTGGCGTGTTTCGCATCGTCCAGGCCGATGCTGCCGTAGGGCCCGTCGACATACACGGCCTGACCTTCTCTCAGTGCTTCCAGCTTCGACGTGTAGTCGCCGAGGTTCCGGATCAGGAAGGACAACCGAGGCAGGGATGATCTCGACGAAGCGATGGAGAACGGATGGTCCTTGACGCCACCGCTGGAGCTGGTATTGATCCAGACGAACTGGCCCGGTTCGAAGTCGAACGTCGAACCCGCTGGCTTTTCGATGGTGAGTTCCCAATCGCGCGTACTCACGGGCTTGACGTGAACCAGCTTGAACGGCCGGGTTCCGAGCATGAACGGCTTCACGCCATAGTTGTACAGGACGACACCGACGGACAAGGCGCACAGCGCCCACCAGAGCCCATTGAACGTGCTCTCGAACTGGCCATGGCTTCCGACCGTCGTGATGTGCAAGGTGGCCAGGATGGCAATGAGCACGAAGCCCAGCATATGGGTGAATCGCCAGACCTCGTAGGACATGTTCAACCGGTGTCGGAACGCGGCCAACGACACCCAGACGATCAACACCACCCAGGCGACATGGCCGCTCAGCATCTGTGGCGCCTCGATGGTTGTCATCAGGCTGTTCATGCCGTCGTCGAAGGAGTAGAGAAAGCGTGGCGCCAGAATCAGGACCGGATGCAGGAGGAAGACGATGCCCAGGGCCAGCCCCATCTTCTTGTGCAGCGACATGGTCCAGTTGATGTTCGAGAACGGCGGCACGCGCTTCAAGCGGCCTACCAGCGGAAACTGGATGTAGAACGCCATGATCGCCAGCGTGTTGACCGTGCTCAGGAATGCCGCGTAGGTCGTCTTGTCCTGCATGTCCAGCACATGGGTCGCCGCGAATGGCAACACCATGATGCAGAGGTAGGCCAGCATGAGACGTCCGTTTCCCGCGGCAAACCATGGGGATCGAGGTTTCAACCTCGAGACGGACAGGGATTGAGAAGTCATGGTTTCCCCTTTGGATGATCTGCCGGCCCTCGGAAGCCCCGGGCGATCCGCCAGCCAGAACCGGATGTGCTGCCACGAGCGACTATTCGGGCGTCTCGTGATGTTCGGGTGCGGCCATGCAAGGACTCAGCAGCGTCGAGCCGATTCGTTCTGTCTCTCGATCGATCCATCACACTGCGTGTGGCGTCCGGATGCGGTCGAGGCTCGATACCGGCATGCATGTCGTGCATCCGCAACCGTTCGCGCCGTCCGGCCTGGATCACGTCGACGCGAGCCTGCCCCACGGATCGAACACCGGCTCCGCGTCGCCAATGATCCTGGTCGCCATCGCCTTCACGCAGGCGAGGCTGGTGGCCGCGCATGCCGCCGCCAGACAGATCAACGTGCGGGTGTCTGCGTCCAGTGCCGGCTGCCCGGCCGGCATCGCAAATGTCCTGGAACGCATGGGCTTGTGCATCAGCACCGGGTCGACCGGAACCGACTGTTCGATCGCGGCGGGTGCCTCGCCCATACCCTTGCGCATCATCTCCAGCATGTCGTTGGCGTTCACGGCTGATCGCTCCTTTCTGCTTGATCAAGAGCACCATACCAAGAGGACCGGCCACCGCGACAATGGATGCGGCCATTGCTTGACCAGGATCAAATCCCGGCATCGACGGTGAACATGTCCATGGGCGCCATCGTGCCCGTGACGCCCTCGACGGGTGCGGGAGATTGCATGCAGGCGATGCAAGGCCTCCCACACCCATGCGCCCTTGGTCACGCGGAAGCGAGCTCATGCTTTCGGGCTGCATGTCGACGCTCACCGACCCGGCGGCCGCGGCAACGCGGCCTTGAGTGCGGCTTCGGTCACGCCAAGCTCTTTGGCGGCGCTCGCAACGTCCAGTTGCCTGCCCCCATGCTTCATGACCACGCGCACCAGATCGTCCCGAGACACACCGAGTTTCTTCGCCGCCGCATCGAAGCCCGGTGGCGCGTTGCCGGCACCACCCGGACCTGGCCCGCCGGGCCCCGGGCCTCCCTGGGCACCGATGCCCTGCTTGGCGGTGGTCGAGAAATTTTCCCTGGCCACCACGCCGCTCAGGCAAGCCGGCAGGTTCGGGAACTGGAGCGACGCATGGTAGTGGTAAGCCCCTTCGGGGTGCTCGCGGGTGGGGCCGGTGTGCCCGTTGCAGGCATCGAGCCCGGTCGGAACCGTGCCATCGCTGTCAACGCTGCCGTAGATCGCGTAACCGTCAAACGCATACGCGAACATGGCGTCGGCCTGTTGCTTCAAGGCGCAGCTGGCGTCGACCTGCGCGTGTCGGAACACCGTGTCGATGTCGGTCGACGTGGCATGCCAGTGGTACCAGCCGCCCGGGTCGATATGCCCGCCACAGGTATCGAGCGCAGGCATGTGGCCGGTCTGCAGCACGGAAGGCGCATCGGCAAAAATGGGAACACCATCCAGGGCCAGGCCGACCTTGGCCACCGTGCCCAGTGCGGTCGGCTCGGCGGCCTTGACCGGCGCCATCGGCAACAACACCGTCATCTCGACCGACTCATCCGCGGACGCCGAAAGGCAGGAGTTCTTGTCGCCAGGCCTGGTCGTGCGGACGTCGGTGATGTGTACCTTGCCATCGGCGTCGAAGAACTGGTAACCCTGCGCCTGCAGCATGGCCAGGAACTGTTCGTCGATACGGTACAGGCCGGCCTTGTCGCCATCCCAGTGCCAGATACCGCCTTTGTCTTTCACAGTACTGGGGCAGAAGGGCCCGATCGTCAGGTTCCGGGGCTGGTGCCGGACCACCAGCTTGACACATCGGCTTGCCGCGCCGTTTTCCAGCGTGCAGTCGACGGTTTCGGGCGCCTTCACCAACGCATCCTTGCTGAATCGTTGCATGTCGACGTCCGCCCAGGACAGGCTGAACGTGCAGGCAACGGCCAGCGCGAAGCCGCCCTGGCGCCAGATGTTGCGATAAATGCGTTTCATGGACTCACCTCGTCGAATGATGGGACCACGCGCCCTGGAAACGCGGCACGGCGCATCTGCGCCATGCACGTCGCCCCGGCTGCGGTCCGGATGCCCCATGAGGACATGGTTGGAGCCATCCTAAGGAGAAAGTGTGCAGAGACTATGGAGAAAAAGCGGCGCCTTGCCGCCTGGCACGCGGCAAACTTGCACTGCGCGTGACCAGGTTCCGGACATCCTCCATCACGAACGCATCGCGGCTTCCGACGTTGGCGATCCGCACGCGCCGTTGCGCGCGCAGTTCGCCTGGCGGCTTCGTCTGCCACGCATCAACATCACGATGCGGGCGCCGATTCCCATGCGGCCGCGCCTCGGATCCTGACGGGTGGTCTGGTGGTCAAGGGCGCGGCGATCCCCGTGGCGCCTGAGCCTGTCCCGCCGGGTCTTTCGGGCGGCATGCGCTCGACCTGAATCTACGTGACGGCCCTGCACGCCGGAGCCGACACCGACCGTGCGACCGACCGGACCCTGGTGTCCGACGCGTGTCGGTGATGGATGGACCTGACAAGGCCGGCCGCTGGCTCGAACGCGGCCAGGCCGTTAACGCCGATGGCCAGTATCCGAGCCCGTCGAAACGCTGGCTTTTCGGAACACGGGGCCCAAACGAATGGGACTGAGGAGGTGTCGTGAGAAGAAGTCGTTTTCGGTTGACGCATTCGCGGCGAGTGTGATGCTCCCGATCGCCATCTGTGATGCGGACCTGATTCCTGCGGCGCAAGCGCGCAGCAGGAGTGACGCCGTCATTCCATCGTCACACTCTTGGCCAGGTTCCGCGGCTTGTGGTTGCGGCCGGTCCGGCGGGCCTTGACCTGGCTACGCCGAGTCAGCTTATGCCCCAAGCCGCGCGAGCTTGCGCGCCTTCGTCGCCAGCGCTTCGCTGTGCGTCTGAAATAAAGCTGTTTACAGGGGGGTGCGGGAACCCGCATGCTGCCTAGTACCCCTGTATAGCGACCATTTCAATGTTACTTACTGAACGACGCGAACTGCTCGACTTCGAGATTTCGCGTCGGCTTTTGCCGGAATATAGTCGCTTCCCGTCGTCAATTGGCAACCACAGCCTCGCCAAACCGCCCCTGCCAGCCATTGGTATCGGGCCCGGCTTGAAGAATTCTCATCCGCGCTTTCGCTGGATTCATACCGGCGAGCAACTGCGTGGCCATCGCTAACCACTCGCGACTAGACTCCGGAATCGGCGACTGCAGTGCATCGGTTTGACCAACAATATGGGCCAAATATGCATCGGCATCCTGAAATTGACGCCATGCGGTGGCCTCCTTGATGAACTTTTCGGTGAAATTAAGCCTTTGGCGACGCTCCTCAGCTATCGCAGCGCTGCGCCTCGCCTCCTCTTCCCAATGGCGCCTGTTGGCTTCCCTCTCGTTTCGCAAAGCTACGGCCGCTGCTGAGGCAGCAACAAGGCCTGCGGCCACACTCCCCAATTTGTCCTCCAACCGTGCGCGCACACCATCCGCCCAGCTTTTACGCCCCTGGTAGTCACCATCCAGTGTCAACTTCAATCGGCCGGAGAAGTGATATTGGTGCTCCTTGGAGTCTAGGTACGAATATTTCGGATGTTTGACAACAGTTTCGGTCCGCTTGTATTCCTCCACCAACGTCAGACCAATTCTTTCCCCGCCACACTGTGCGAGTAGACGTTTGCCCGTGCCATCTGGAACAAGAGTCGCGTCAATTTCCGGCAACGCCCGCTCAATCGCATCTAGGACAAGTACCGCCCGTTGTACTGTTTCTGGGGAAATCGAACATGAAAAGACGTTCGATGCCGCGCACATGAGGAAACCGGACGCGTTGGGCTTCATTTTTGACAACATGTTGAACGTTCGCTTAGCCGCTGGACCCAGGTCATCAAGCGACGATGCAACTTGCACCTTGAGGTCAGACAGTTCAGGGGTCAGCACATCGGGCGGCGGGCTTGTAAGTCGATGCCGTCTGGCATCGAGCGTCACCATAGCGGTTTCGAACGGTGGCAAATTGGGGGGTGGTGAAACACGGCCAAGTGCAACCCTGACCCAGTGTCCCTGCGGTGGCGTGGGTATGCGGTGCTTCCGGCATGCCTTTGCAAGTCCCACATCCGATATGTCAAATTCCTTAGCCAGTGTCCGCAACGGGGACTCCCAGACACGTTTAAACAAGTCAGCACGCGATATTTTCATGGTTTTCTCCTGGCCAATAGAAAGGCAATTCTGCTCGTCCACCTCCCCGACTCTGCGGGGGATGCTGTGATATGCCCAAGAGCGATGCCCCTAGTCGCAGTTCAACGCAAATGCGGCCATCAATATCGACAAATCAGAAGCCCAATCAGGAGCCTCAGGTCAACTCTGTACGACCGGCCGGACACCGCGTGTTCGGTTCAGGTAGACCACACGGGTAATTCGAACTCACCAACAATTACGCCAGTGACCGACGTCAGTCGTGCGGACACAAAGGTCAAGCTTCGCAGAAGTCAGGCGTTACGAAGCAGTTCGGTTCGTTGTCGGCGACTCGACCAGTCGACCGCCCTCAACGTTCGCAACCTACTGCGCCTTCATCAGGAGGTGAATCTTCAGGAACGGGCCCGAACCATGCCGAAGCCGCATAGTGCGCAATCCGCATATCTGACTGTGATGGAAAGTGCCGTTCTAGACTGCGTGCCATCTCCCGTATATGGGCGGGAATGCCGGGTGTTCTGTCCTCAGACATCAAGTCACGCAGAAATATCCGAGTCTCTAGAACTGCTCGTGTGCGCTCCGACGGTATCGTCATTTTGACCCTCCGCATTCCGTCGTAGAGTTGGAGTCACAGGCCGCACCGGCGGAACCACCAGCCGAAGCTGTAGATGGAGTTCCTGCGCACATCGCTCTCAACTTCGTCTCGAACTCTTCGAGCACACCGGGTTCACTGAGGCCAAAATGCTCATGAGTTCGGACGAGATTTGCCAACGATTCTGACGGCCATTGCTGATAGTCATCGTCGAGAGCGAGCCAGCGCAACGGTTGTCGCCTGCGTACATCGTTCATCACTTGCACGCCCCTTGGTAGCTCTGCGAATGCTTGCTCATTCATCATGCTGTGAAACGTTGCGCCTACCACTCGTGACCTCAGGCCTGGCGAAAGGTTCTTGCCAGACTTTGCACAGCCATACTGCCGGACCCAACTAGTCGAGAGCACAATCTGGACACCGGGAAAAGGCGCGAGCATTCGGTCCAGCAAGTCGACGTGTTGAAACAATTTGAAGTGTTCTGGCGCAGAGAGATATGCACCGATTCTGGGATGCCAGAGCACATTTTCATGATGCAGCACTCCGTCGAAGTCGAGATACAGAATCAGTTGCCCGGTACCTTTCATAGCGAACGCGCCCATTTCAAAATCTCAGCGCTCATATCCACAACTTCGTGCTCATCGGTAATTCCGTGCAGCCGTTTCCAGTTGTCCCAGACATAGCCCGCGTCGCTATTCCAGCCCGATTTCCCTTGCAATTCATAAACTCGTCCAGTCTGTGTTCGACCCCGCATCGTCTTCAGGTCGAACTCAACAATTGGGCTACTAACGCGTCCTTCGCCTTCGGTCTGATTCCAGCCGACGAAGTGGCAAGTGGTCCCAATGTCGCAGAGCAACGGCACTGCATATACTCGCCAATCCGTCAGCACGAGTTGCGGCGTAGACGACACCGGGGTAGTACGCCAAACCCCCCCTGAGACGACCGTATGAATGTCCACTTCCTGCGGTCCATTCACTTTGCCTGATGAGTCACCCATGATGCGCTCCTTGTTGCGTCAAAGAAAACTGTATTGGTATCCAGTCATCTTTGCAAACCGAGGCTGCGCTTGGCCCCTAAAGGCGATTGGGAATTCTGACAGTAGCGTTTCAACGCCCAAAACAGAGCTTTTTCTGAACCTAAAGTGAGCGCAAATGCTGACATTAATCGCACCACACAAAAGTGGCCGATGTGATTCGTCAATTTCCGGCTTACGCCAATAAGCAGCCTACGGACAAGGATGAAGCGACCCGTGATTCATAGATGTCTGACTATCTCGAGTCGGACAAGCGCGGACGTTTCGATTACGACGCAAGTACGCATATCGAATCCGTAGGTCACGCACAGAATATCGCGCGCCTATGGCCATCTGCAGTACGATTTCACTCCACGACTCAAGGACCAAGCTTTGTCTGACGTTGAACTCGAACCAATTCAGATGCCACCTGCTACCGAGGAAGTACAGGCAACCGTTTCCGCACTCGTATCGGAACTAGGTCACGTTAAAGTATTGACTGAAGATGGTCGACGGTACACATTGACGCGCAATACACCAGGCGTTGCCCTGGACGAATTGCTTGTCGGGGGCGAATTCAATGCATCGTGACCGTCAGGCTACCGCGGCTACTCGCTGCTCGGGTACTGGATTGACACTCGTCGGCCGAGAGCTGACTCACGACGACACACGCCAACTCAATCATCCAGACCTTCTACTGCAGCGCGTCTAGCGCAATGTTGACGACGCCTCTATTTCAAAGTGTCCGGCACTTGTGGGCCTTGAGTGGCTGTGCTAATAATTGGACATGACCACTATGCGCATTTCATCAAGTACCCCACTTGGGACGTGACTTTCATGCCTGACCGACCGGTGTGAACCGCCCCGGCTTTCGTGGAGGCCGGTTGGTTTAAGTCAGGCCACCACCATGGAGGTCTGACTGGCGAGTTGCCGGTAGTAGTTTGCCTCAGCCTCTGCAGGTGGGATGTATCCGATG